>CAYGNF010000001.1:0-38068 GCA_964351245.1 uncultured Rickettsiaceae bacterium
ATTATAATGAGCATCAGCATCTTGGGGATTAATTTCTATCGCTTTATTCAATGATGTTAATTTATCTTGATGATACTGCGCAGAGTCAACACCAGCAAAATATTGATTTGGATATTCTGTAGTAGAGACTGTTTGAGCTAGTATTGCTCCCAAAACAAAATGTAACATAGCGCTCCCTTAAATATAATGATGGTATAAATTTGTTCATAGATTTTTAGCATAGATCTACAATTAATGCAATATGTTTTCCCGACTTCCGCATTTTTTAAAAGGTAAGGGCCGCTAAGCCAGTAGTGATAGGGGTTTGGGGTTTTAGGCACTAGATTTAGTTGGTTTATCTTAGGTGTTTAGTCCCACTAAGAAATGGTTAGGATTATTGTTATTGCCTATCTATAGAATCAGGTACTATAAAACTCAGAACCCGCCTCTAGCACACAACCCGAGTACCCCCCTACTTACTTTACAGATGATTGCGATGATTTTATAGAGGTGAGTGCGGAAGTCTGGAAGAAAAATTTGATTGCAAAAATACTGAAAATTTGAAGCCTCGGTATAATAGAGATTACATTAAATTAAAGCAATTATTCTTCTGCAGCTTCAACTGATTTTACCTCTGGTATATAATATTGCAGCATAGATTCAATACCATTTTTTAGGGTGATAGATGCGCTAGGGCAACCTGAACATGAGCCTTTGAGGTGCAGATACACTACCCCATCTGTAAAACCGCAATATGTTATATCTCCGCCGTCCATTGCAACTGAAGGACGCACCCTGGTTTCAATAATTTCAATAATTTGTTTTTCGATTTCTGATATATTGACATTCTCTTGCTCTTTGATTGTTGCCTGAAATCCATCAAGAGCGCCCATGTTATCAGATGCAAAATGATCTATAATTACAGAAATAATGAAAGGCTTCATTATTTCCCATTTTTCATCTGCGTTTTTTGTAATAGTAACGAATTCATTTCCAAAGAATACTGACTCTACTCCTTCTAATCCAAATAAAGCATTAGCTAAATAGCACCCCCTCGCATCATTCTTGGAAACAAAATGTATGGGATTTTCAGATACAACTCTATTAGGAAGAAATTTAAGGGCGTTAGGGTTTGGGGTGGTTTCGGTTTGGATAAACATTATAATTCAGAATTGTAATTCTAGGATAAATATGATAAGATTACTATATTACCTTCCCCTAAATAGTCAAGAAATAATCCAGATTGAATGAATCGTAGAGGAATAGAGAATCAAGGATCAGATACTATATTAGCGCCAATGATTTTGTATCCACTGTGTAGGTCTAATATATTTTAATATACTACCAAAAAAACCACCTCTTATTGCATCTTCAGGTTTAGGATTGCCATGAAAAACTATTATTTTAGCATCCTTCGGTTTTACTGGAGCTATAAAATATCTGATCACATATGGAGGTATACAATGCCTCTTAAAAGACTTGCACCAGCTATCTGGCCAATAATCTATATTATCAATTTTGCGAGAGAGGTATATTTGTTCATTACAATATTTGCTAGTTACTTCCTCTACATTATCTCTATAGTATTGAAGTACATAAGAATGCGCGCCTAAAGTATAGCAATATACAGAAGAATTACCTATACCTCTGCCTTTTTGTGTCCAATTCTCTATGATTGTAAATTGATTTGAAAAAGTAAAAAAACAATCGATATTTTCAACAATAACAATATCCAGATCTAAAAATAAAGCTTTGCCAGATAGATCTTCTATATCCTCTGAAAACATTCCGAGTTTTCTCCAGGGGGATGAGTCTTTTGCTTCTGGTACATAAATCTGCGGCATATCAAAACATTCAACGCCATCTATAATGCCTTCTTTATTGTCAGTTAAGCATACAAATCTATGGGGTATAGATAGATGCCTTCGTACCATTGAATATAGTACGTTAACATCATTGGCGGTATATTTAGTGCCCCACTTCATACATATGACATTAACTTTTTCTTGCTTCACAGTCTTTATTTTTTATATCAATAATAAGGAGGTCATAGGATGCTTCACGTTACAAGATTCTTAAGTAACTATATTAGTATAATATAATGAATTATCTTAACGCATAGTAGCACGAGAAATCAAATAATTCAATAGATCTAAACTAATTATTATAGAGTATTTTCATGGGGCAAAGAATTTGCTTAAACACTATATTATCCGATATCTTTACAAATAGAAACACGCACTAGGGCTAGTACCGATTTTAAAGAAAGATGTAATATAAGAAGAGATATATTTTACCCATGGCATATGAGTAATATTCCCACTTTTCATAGAAGTGGTACCCGCGGCCAGACTCGAACTGGCAAGGACCGAAGTCCCACGGATTTTAAGTCCGTTATGTCTACCATTCCATCACGCGGGCACAGTGTTTGGAACATGAATACATTAAACTGAGTCTAATTACAAGAATTTTTTTGTCAAAAAGTGAGTGTTGGCATAATTTATGCTACTTAGTCAATATGTATAATTAATAATAGGCAATAATATATGGCGAATCTTTCTTTGGGCACCGCAATTTCTTCTGCACAGAAAACTGCTACTGTTTTATCAGGAAATATGTCGGCATCCCTTTCATTAGGTGAAATGGGTTTTGATTTTTCGGTCTCTAGAAATATTACTGGATATGGAATCGGAGGAAGTCAATTTGGAGGCTCTAGTACCAAATTTACTCAGAAAATCACGGTACAAGGAGATATACTAGCAACAAGCATAGGTACAAATCTAGCTATACAAGGCGGTGGGTTCTTTTGTATAGGAGAGAATTTATTCACCAGGCTAGGAGATTTTGACGTAGATGGAGAGGGTAATCTTACTAATTCCGCAGGTTTCTCTTTGCATGCATGGAAATTAGATGATTTTGGTAGAAGGCCAGGAGAATTTGGCAACACTGATATTAGATCAGCGGCAAATATGGATTCCCTAGAAAAAGTCAATATTAATGGCGTATTAAGTAAACCAAAAGCAACCACTGAAATTTCTATTGATGCAAGGCTGAATTCTGGTGCAAGTGCAATCAAAGGAGCCGGGCAGATTTTTCAGTTTAGCGCACTAGATGAATATAATGCTGGAAATTCAAACAATGATCTTATTGTTCCATCTGGAGAAGGGATGTCAATCGGAGATAATTTTACAGTATCAGTAGGAGCAAATACAAGCACGTATATTTATGGAGGACTTACATCTTCATGGGACATTAGTCAGATTAATGCTTTTGGGGCGTCTTTAAGCTCAAACATATTCACTTCTCTGCCTGTAGGATCAACATACGCACCAGGAGGAGGAGCTGTAACTAGTGATCAGCTTCGTGTAGTAGTGGGTACAAATACTCCTATAGATTTAGTATTTAACCCCTCGGGCCCAAGACCAGAAGCGGGTGAGTTTAATTCCCTATCTACACTCAAAGATGCAATTAATAGTTCACCATTATTGAAGGCAAGATTAGTAAATAATAGTTTGTTTATAGCTCCATCAGATGGTGTTTCTTCTGTGGCCTTTAGTATGGTAGGAGGAGGTGGCACTGACTTCAAAGCCGCTCTAGGACTTACAGATATAGCCGAATATACTGGAGCAGGAAATCAGTTCTCCACTATTACTCAGCTAAAAGAATATCTACAGCAAAATACCTTATTATCTGCAATAAATCCCTCAAGTGGTACCGGTATAGATATTAGCGTAAAAGATCCTTTGCAAGGCGTAACTTTTGCATCATATTCTGCAAGGAAAAATTCTATTGGTTATATATCAGGCGTACAGACCGATGCTAATAGTTCTACCGGATCTCTAGCATCTACATCTCTAATGATTAAGGCGCCTATGAGCGGATTAAAAATAGGAGATTTTGTCAGAATAGAAGGCCTACAAGGAGATGCTGTATTTGGATCTACGGGGGCGACTTTCTTACCAAACGGTACTTATCCGGTACTCTCAGTTACAGATGGGGGCTTTGCTATCCCTGCACATCTTGCAATCAATGCTGGCGGAGTAGGTAATAGAGCTACAGAGGCTGCATTAGGCACTCCATCCTGGCAGAAAGTACCTGTATCATCTACGGTATCTGTAGATTTAGGAGCAGGAGATACAATTGAAAGAGCTATCATAGCTCCAGCGGCAACTAATGCAGTTGTTACTATAACTCATAATGGTCATGGTTTTGTAGATAATGATGTAATTAATATTACTGGTATTGGATTTCAAAATAATATTGGCGTGCCAAACGGATTATATAGCGTTACCGGTGCTACAGCTAATACATTTGAGATTACAGTACCTCAGCTGGCAGATCCTGGTACTGCAGCGCAAGTAGCAGCTCCTCTTACTTCGGGTAAAGCAGTGAAAGTGGGTACCACCACTACAGATCATACTGTTGAAACTTCGATAGCCTTTAGTGCTGTAGGTAATTTGATAACTGTGCAGATGCCTAATAATGATATAAATCAAGGGGATTATATTGCAATAGCAGGCACTCCTCTTTATCCATCCACAGACGGTGTTAGATATAGGGTAGTTTCTTCGAATTTGACAAGTTTTACATTTGAAGTAGCTTCTGCAGCAGATGCAGCTGGCCTCATCGCTGCCATGACCACTCCTGGTTCATTACCTACCGGTAATTATATTGATTATTTTGGCAAATTAGATGGCAATATTGGGTTCGACCAAGCAAAAAATCAGCAACTAATGAGCTCTATATATAATCCTACAGATGGTAGTGGAGCCAATTTAGTCACAGGTGAATTTGAGGGTAAATGGGATCAGCCAATTACAATACATGATGCTCTCGGAAACCCTCATGCATTTAATATTAGTTTTGCAAAAATTAGTGACTTAAAATGGGCGGCGCAAATATATGCAACAAAAAATCCTGTCACTGGACAATACCCTATTACAGCAGGTAGTGATGGTATAGTGGCTTCTGGATCAGTAACATTTAATGGGAGCGGAACTTTAGATTCAATTGATAGCATCACTGTTTTTGATCTGAATTGGAATAATGGATCTGATAGAACTACAGTGACCTTAGATGTAGGAGAAGTTGCAAATGCAGGAAGTACAAGCTTATTTTCTTCTGGAGGAATAAAGCATGTATATGGTAGTAACCAAGCATTAGCAGTAACTCAAAACGGATACCAACCTGGTAGATTTTCATATTTATCGGTTGAAGATGATACTGGGACAATATATGCAAATTATGATAATGGAGCAACCCAGGCAATATATGTTGTACCTCTATGCTACGTGACTGCTCCTAATGGGATGAAGCCTCTGGGAAACGCTGTTTTTACAACTACTTATGAATCTGGTCCAGTATTATTAAAACAATCAGGAGATGATGGCGTAGGAATCTTTATTGCTAAAGCTATAGAAAAAGCGAACATCGAAAGTATCGAAGAAATGATGAAACTTGTAGAAATTACAGGCCATGCCGCATATTTATCAGCAGCTCAACAGCAGTTAATTGATATGCAAAAAGATTATAACAGAAGAGTTTAATATAGAATCTAGATAAACAACAGTATTTATGATATGTTCTGTGCATTTAGATTAGTACACTAAATGCACAGATATAAAATAGAAATCGAATATGATGGTACAGAGTTTTGCGGATGGCAGATTCAACGCCAAGGATCTTCTATACAAGGAGAGCTCGAGGATGCAATATTCAGTTTCTCTGGTCAAAGAGCGTCTGTCACTGGCTCTGGAAGGACAGATGCTGGGGTTCATGCTTATGGACAAGTAGCGCATTTTGATTTGAATAAAGAATTTGCAGATCATAAAATAATAGGAGCCATAAATTTTTATGTGAAACCTAGAAGAATCTCTGTGCTGTCTTGCGATAAAGTAGCAGAGAGTTTTCATGCAAGATTCTCTGCTATCAATAGAAAATATGTTTATAAAATCATCAATAGAGAATCCCCTCTTGCAATAGAAGCAAGCAGGGCCTGGAAGCTAGCCAAGAATCTAGATATTTGTAGTATGCGTATTGCTGCTAAGTTACTTTTAGGGAGTCACGATTTTACATCCTTCAGAGCTTCTTCATGCCAAGCATTGAGCCCCTTCAAAACAGTAGATTATATTAATATCACAAAAGATGGTGAGTTAATTCTAATAGAAATATCAGCAAAATCTTTTTTACATCACATGGTTCGAAATATAGTTGGAACTCTTGTGCAAATAGGATTTGGTAAAATGAATCCGGAATATATTTCAGAAATTTTAAGTGCCAAAGATAGATCCAAAGCTGGCCCTACTGCGCCCGCGCATGGTCTATATTTTTTAAAAGCCCAATACGATACGTAAGGTCACTCTTTATATACTCAGATCGCTGACAATATGGCATATAAAAAAGATCATTAAACTATTTAAGCCTGCTCCATACACGCTTCATTCCCCAGTAAAATAATGCAGTAAATATGGTGAGATATAGCACCACTTTTAGTCCCAGAGATTTTCTTTTTTCCATCTCTGGCTCAGCTGCCCATTGCAAAAAATTCACAACATCTAAGGACATTTGGTCCACCGTACTACTAGTCCTATCTTGATAATCAACAAGTTGGTCAGTCAGAGGGCTAGGCATAGCAATTTGATGACCTGGGAAATACTTATTATAGTACAAACCATCCATCATAGTAAATCCCTCGGGTGGATCCTCATACCCAGTTAAAATGGAATATACATAATTTGCTCCATCTAATCTTGCTTTAACTATTAGTGATAAATCGGGCGGATATGCGCCTCCGTTCGCGGCCCTTGCAGCAGCTTCATTTTTAAACGGAGGGGCAAAATGATCCGATGGTATTGCAGCTCTTTCGAACATATCTCCTTCGTCATTTGGGCCGTCTAGTACTGTATATTGCTTTGCTATTTCTTTAACTTCAGCATCTGAAAACCCAATTTCAGCAAGACTTCTATAAGAGATTCTAGATAAAGAATGACACGCAGCGCATGCTTCCTTATATACCTGGAATCCTCTTTGAGCAGCTTGTCTATCAAATGTACCGAAATAGCCCTCAAAAGGCCATATTACTTGCTTAGGTTTTGGCGCCTCTGCAGCAAGAGTCATATTGCTTAAGCATATCCAAAATATTAAACATAATATTCGCATATATTACCTATATAGAATCTGGAAGCTTTAAGGGCTTCTCATATTTAGAAATTAAAGGCACTAGTACCAAAAAATGTAGAAAATAATATGCCGCCGCCACTCTACTTATTGTAACATAAGGCTCTTCTGCTGGCATTCCTCCTATGTAACCAAGTATCAAGCAATCAATCACGAACAATCCTAAAGCTATTTTAAAAATTGGACGGTAATTACTACTCCTTACTTTCGATCTATCGAGCCATGGCATTAAAAATAATACACCTATCGCAGAAAACATTAGCATTACCCCGCCAAGCTTTGAGGGCACGGCTCTAAGTATTGCATAAAAAGGTAGAAAATACCATTCTGGCACTATATGAGCCGGAGTCACCATCGGATTTGCTGGTACGTAATTGTCTGGATGACCAAGGTAATTAGGCTCAAAAAACAAAAAATAGCTGAAGATAAGGAAATATACACCAAAGCCAAAAAAATCTTTTATGGTATAATATGGATGAAACGGTATAGTATCCACTCCTGGACGGGCTTCTACACCAGTTGGATTATTAGATCCGTGTTTATGTAATGCCATAATATGAAAAAACACAAGTCCAAGAATCATAAAAGGAAGTAAATAATGGAGAGCAAAAAATCTATTAAGAGTTGGATTATCTACTGAAAACCCCCCCCAAAGCCACACTACTATATCCTCTCCAATCAACGGGATCGCAGAAAAAAGATTTGTGATAACAGTAGCGCCCCAATAGCTCATTTGGCCCCATGGTAGTACGTATCCCATGAAAGCAGTAGCCATCATTACCAGAAATATTATAAGCCCAATGATCCACAATAACTCTCGTGGCTCTTTGTATGATCCATAGAATAAGCCCCTGAACATATGTAGATATACTGCAACAAAAAACATTGATGCACCTACTGCATGCATATATCTAATCAACCATCCATAATTTACATTACGCATAATATTTTCTACACTATCAAATGCATGATCTATATGAGGCGTATAATGCATTGCAAGAATAATGCCTGTAATAATCTGTATTACTAAAGCAACTCCTGCAATAGACCCTAGATTCCATAGATAATTCAAATTTTTGGGAGTGGGGTGATGTTCTAAATGCTTCAAAAAACCAAATATAGGTAATCTATAGTCTATCCAAGCTATAATTCCTTTCTTGGGCTGAGCGGCATTACTGAGATCTTTATTATGTTCCATATTAGCCAATCTTAATTTTTGTATCTGTTAGAAATTCGTAAGGAGGCACTACAAGATTTATAGGAGCGGGCCCCTTTCTTATTCTGCCAGATGAATCGTAATGAGATCCATGACATGGGCAGAACCACCCATCGTAGTCGCCTTGTTTATCTATAGGCACACAACCTAGATGAGTACATACTCCGACTGTTACAAGCCACTGTTCCTTTCCTTCCTTTACTCTATTTGAATCTTCTTCAGGATCTGGTAATGTTGCTATATTCACAGAGCGCGCTTCTGTGATTTCTTTTTTGGTCCTATGTTTTATAAAAACAGGCTTACCTCTCCATTTTACAGTAAGAGTATGTCCCTCAAGTATATGCTCTAAATTCACTTCAATACTAGATAAAGCCAGAACATCAGCAGAGGGGTTCAGAGAATCTACTAATGGCCATACAGCACAAGCAGCTCCTAAGGCAGCTACACTACTTGATGCTACAACAACAAAATCTCTCTTAGTTTTATCATGAGGTTGTTCTTTAGAGTCTGACATATGTAATTTTATATTGCGCTTTCTAAGGATAATAGCATATATGGTCTTTCTATAAAAGAATATTGATTTTATTTTGAGAGCTTGCCATAATATGTGTTACTTTTTCTACTACTTGATTACAATAATCAAATTATGAGAAATGCATTATTTCGATTGATGTACAGAGAGATTGATACATAGTATTTTCTAAAATCTAAATTCTAAAAAAAGTGATGGATTTTTTTTGCTGACATTGACTGATACAAATGCATAATTTTTACTCCATTCCATTTGGCTATTTGCGTAAGTAATCACTTCCGAAAGCAATGCACCCGCTATTACTTGCCCTATTGTATGTTCTTTGGCTTTTACTCTACTATAAGCAGTAACAGTAGCTGTTACATAAAAAGGTATAGAAAGATTCGGTTTCTCTTTAAAATTCCTTATAAAAGCTGCAGCAGACCAGGCAGAAAGAGTGTGTCCAGATGGCATACCATCATATCGGTTTTTTTTGGTTGAGTTATGAGGCCTCTTACCAGCACTCCACTCTGCTTCTTTTCCGATAAATTTAGTAGCGTGTAAAGCTGTAAATTCCTGAGCATATATAAAAGCAAAATGACCTGCGCCTTTATCTCCAGATGCTATTCCTAGCGCTGCGATAGGGTTGATAATTTGAAAAACATCGCCCACGGTTCTTATAGTACTTCTTTTAGACTCAGCGTAAGCGCAGAAAGGCAGTAGAGATATAGCAAGAAAATATTGCATTAAGATTCGAGAAATAAACTTCATAAATTATATAGTATTTTTAAAATTCATTAAGATGTAGGACTAGAAATTCTGATAATTTATATCTTTATAAATAACCTACACAACACATATGCACTTCTTTTGGACAAGAGGAACAACCATACAATAATCAGTTTTTATATAAAATAAAGAGCTAAAAAGACTCTTGATACCATAGAATGATCTAAAGATTATATCATGGCCATTTTACCTCAGGTGGCAAAGACATGAGGATGGCTTCTGTGTTTCCCCCAGTCATTAATCCGAATTTTGTCCCTCGATCATAAAGTAGATTAAATTCTACATATCTACCCCGCTTTACAAGTAAATCCTCTCTCTGATTAGCGCTCCAACTGAGTAACATTTTGGATCTTATTATTTCTAAATATACATCTTTAAATGCCCTACCTGTATTTTTAATAAACTCAAAATCTTTCTCAAAATCACCTGTATTAAAATAATCAAAAAAAATACCTCCTACGCCCCTTGACTCATTCCTATGCTTTAGAAAAAAATATTCATCGCATTCTTTTTTAAATTTTGGATATAAAGAATTATCATACTTATCGCATACATCTTTAAACGCCTGGTGGAACTTATCTGTCTCTTGATCATCAGGATATACGGGCGTAAGATCTCCTCCGCCACCAAACCATTTTTTTGTAGTAACGATATATCTGGTATTAAAATGAGCAGCGGGCACTAAAGGAGAATGCATATGCGATACTAGTGATATACCTGTTGCAAAAAATGATGAGTCTATATCTGCTCCAGGTATTTCTTTTGCAAAAGCCTCGCTGAACTTCCCATGAACTAATGAAAAATTGACCCCCACTTTTTCAAATACATTGCCCCTCATAATAGACATCTCTCCACCCCCTCCCCCTTCTCTATCCCAAACACTTCTAACAAATTTTTTTGGAATACTATTATTCTCTATTGCCCACTGGCTTTCTATGGACTCAAATTCAGCGCATATTAAATCGCGAAGATGCTTGAACCATTCTTGTACTTTGAGCTTGTCGTCATTAATCATAATTTTAAAATCTCTTGCACTGATAATTTACTTGCAACGCCTTCAGGGTTTTTCATTTGCTCTAAGATTTTTCTAGATTCATATATCTGTAATTCTCTTGCAGCATTATCAGAAATTAACGCCTCAAGAGCATCAGCTATTTTTTGAGGATTGCACTCTGATTGTATAAACTCTGGAATAATCATTTTATCAGACATAATATTGATCAAATTAGCATATTTAATCAATATTTTAAATTTAATATATATCCAGGTAAAAAAATGTACTTTATAGCAAATAATCATAGGAATATTATGTAATGCTATTTCCAAGTTATTAGTGCCGGATTTCGCAAGAGCAACATTGCATGATTTATATGCCTCAAAATGATTTTCTCCTGTGATAATTGTATTTTTGAGATTGCGCTTTTCTACTTCTTGCGTAATTATTCTATGTAAATCAGGGTTTGATGCTATGATTACAATAGTGACATCTATTTTTTCTCTCAGTATAGATATACTATCTAAAAAAATGGGAAGATGCATTTTTACTTCACCCACTCTACTACCCGGTGTAATGCATACCATCTTTGATGCTTTTGGAATATGATGCTTTTCTCTAAAAATATTAGCATTATTACACACTTCTTGCTCAAACATAAAATGTCCTACAAATGAAGTCTTCAGCTGCTCTTTTTCAAAATAAGGGGCTTCAAATGGCAAGAGCGCCAGAAGTAAATCATATAATGAGGCAAATTTTGAGGCTCTTTCTGGCTTATAAGCCCAGACGCTTGGTGCTACAATATGAACCAATTTTGCAGTAGAAAATTTTTTTACTCTCTGCGCTACTCGGGTTGCAAATCCTGGAGAATCTATTGTAATAAGTATATCGGGCTCAAATTCTTTTACATAATTCACAGTGAGATTTATCAGATTACGTAAACGCAGAATATGAGGAATAATTTCTACAAAACCCATTAAGCTGATATCTTCCATAGGAAATAATGAGTCAAGCCCCTGTTTTCTCATCTCTACTCCTCCTACGCCCTTGATATCTGAAGCAATATTTTTTCGTAATTCTGATAAAATAAGCGCACCTATTTTATCTCCAGATTTCTCCCCTGCTATTATAAATATTTTTTTCATCAATGTAGATAAGAATACATGGTTTAATATAGGAGATTTTATACAGAAATTTGTTCGTGTCTATTGTTATTAAAATCATCATCAAATATAGGAATACTATACTATAAGAGGAAACAAAGTTATAAATACAGCACAGATAAAGATTATTAAAACAATGCTAGAAGTTTCGTGCAGCCTTATCTGAGGAATATTAGGAGGAGTAAAATATATTAATCTTACTATGTTAATGTAGTAGAAGGAAGAAATCACGGTCACTAGAAGTGCGATAATAGATGCAACGTAATACTCGGAATCAAGCACCGCTGCGATTATATAATACTTGCCAAAAAATCCTGCCAATGGAGGAATTCCTACTAGCGAAAAAATAAATATACTCATTGCAAAAGCGCCTAGTTTTTTTACAACACCAAAACCCACGAGATTATCTATTGAATAATCTTCTGCAAATGGCACTATTGTAATCGCCAGCACACCTATTAAACCAATCATACAAACGGAATATATAATTTGATACATAATAGCTGCTCCATATCCACTGGGATTCCCTAGAGATAGGGCTAGCATAACAAATCCCGCATTAAGTATCGTACTATAGCCTATTAGACGTTTAAAAGAATTTTGAAGAATAGCTCCAAAGCCCCCTATCATCATACTAGTAATCGCAAGAATAATAAAAGCATCTTGCCATAAATGCTTGATATCTATAATCACATACTCAATTATATTAATTAAAGTTATTAGTGCAGTAAATTTAGGCAATGATGAGAAATACGCAAGAGATGTGAAGGGTGCGCCTTGATATACATCCTGTGTCCAGAAATGAAAAGGTGCTACTGATAATTTAAATAAAATGCCTATAATAAAAAATAACAATCCTACTATCAAGCCAGGCGAATACCAACCCGTGTTCATTATAACTTTAATATCACCAAAAAGTAAGGATCCTGCAAAACCATATATATAAGACATACCGAATATCATTGTTGATGATATAAGGGACCCAAGTATAAAATACTTCATACCAGCTTCTGCAGAGAAGCTGGTGTTCCTATCGTAGCAAGCAAATATATATCCTACAATAGCGACGAGTTCTAGAGAGGTGTATAATATTAGAAAATCTCTTGCTGAGATAGCAATCATGCATGCCGCTAAAGAAAATAGCAATAAACAAATATACTCATGATGGCCATGATGCCAATATTTTATTTTGCCCATACCACCATAAAAAATTAGAATCAATATTGTAAATGATATTAACATGGTTTTTTGCCACATATTTATAGGGTTATTGATAATACCCCCTAAAACAACATCTTGAGTCAAGAATATTGGAGAAAACTTCATTATCATGACTAAGAGAATCAATAACAAGCCAGCTGCAATCCACCAAATAGCTTTAGCCATAGAATGGTATAATCCCGTAATTAGACAAAAAATAGATATTAGGCCTACGCAAATTTCTGGTATAATTGGAAAGATACTCATGAGTCCGAGCTTCATTTGCTGTAGCCTATTTTAGTTAAAAGCATAACTATATCATTATTGTAATATTCTGAAATTATAGTGGGGAAAAACCCGAAGATAATAGTGGCAATAGCAAGAGGTATGATAGCCACCCCCTCTCTAATGGAAATGTCTTTGCATTTTGCAATCTCTAAGCTTTTGATCTCTCCTAGCATCAAATCACGATATAATCTAAGCATATACACAGCTCCTAAAATCATGCCCATACCACCAAAAATTGAATAATATAACGATACGTTATACACACCGATTAAACTATAAAATTCTCCTACAAAGCCACTAGTACCAGGCAAACCTACCGAGGATAATGTAAATATCATAAATAATATACTAAGAATAGGCATTACCTGCGCCACGCCTCCGTAATCCGATATTTCTTTGGTATGCATACGCTCATATAATACACCAATGATCATGAATAATCCGGCGGATATAATACCATGACTGATCATCTGAAAAATTGCTCCAGAGATACCCTCAAAACTTAAGCTAAATAATCCAGCAGTGACATATCCCATATGGGCTACAGAAGAATATGCTATCATTTTCTTGACATCTGTTTGTGCTATTGCAACTAAAGATGCGTAGATTACAGCAAATATACTTAGTAAAACCATATAATCTGAAAAATATATTGATGCTTCAGGTAGCATCGGCATCACTCTGATGAATCCGTAAGCACCTATTTTTAGCAAAATACCTGCAAGCAATACCGAACCGGCGGTTGGAGCTTGCACATGCGCATCGGGAAGCCATGTATGAAATGGTACCATAGGTACTTTGATTCCAAATGTAAGAAGCACTGGGATCCATAGCCAAAACTGCTCGGTAAAAGTGAGATTTGGCGCAAGGCTCATAAGCTCGGGTATAGATAATGTGCCAAATTCATTATATAAATAAATGACATCTATCATGAATAGAATCGATCCAAGAAATGTATAGATAAATATCTTAAAGGCTGCATATACTTTATTCTCACCACCCCAAATACCTATTATTATAAAAATTGGCACTAAAGTAGCCTCGAAACACATATAAAATAACAATAGATTATTAGCGCAGAATGCCCCCAAAACAAAAGATTCAAGTAGTAATAAACATACAAGAAATTCTTTGATACTCTTTGTAATGGAGGTCAGGCTAATTATAATACATAGCAGAGTCAATATAGATGTTAACAGCACGAAAAAAATGGAGATACCGTCTATTGCAAGTTCTATATCAAGGCCTATTGCATCAATGAATGGATGGAATTCTGCAAATTGATAACCTCCGGCAAAATCGAATGCGGCCATTAAAAAAAATGAACTTGCTAAGGTAAAACAAGATGCAAGGATAGCGACGTATTTTGCATATAAAATTTTACTTGGATTTCTAGATTGCTTAACAAAGCCAGCAATAAAAATAGCGCTAAAAAGCGGTGTACATATTATGAGAGATAGAATAGGAAAATATTCCATAATTACAACACAAAGAAATATAAAATTAACGATAGGCTTGTAGCTATACCAGCCATAAAAATAGATGCGTATAATCTTAATAGACCAGTGTGGAAAAAAGAAATAATCCTAGCAACACTCACCGCAATATTACTCATCAATCCTGGTCCAGCTGCATCTATGATTATTTTATCGAAACACTTAAGTAGCATTGCAACAAAATCGTTCAACTCGACTATACATTTTTGATATATGAAGTCCAAATAAAATTTGTTTTTGATAATAGAATAAAGAAAACATCCAAAGCCTTTTTTTGCTATTATTTTATCTTGTGAGTATGAGTAAGTAATATACCCTAATATCATTCCTAAACATGATATTATCACTGGCGCATATAAGACTATACTACTTATCAAATCATGAGAATCATGCAGGGATTTGTGGTGACTTACCTGAGCGCCAAAAAAGATTACCCCGCTATAAAACTCAGGCTTATCCATTCCCAGACTTACCAATTTACTGCCGAAGACTCCAGAAAAAACTGCCCCAAGTGCAAGAAACGCCATAGGGAGATTCATGACAAGGGACGCCTCATGAGGATGAGTGGCACTATCCCAATTTTTGCTCCCATAAAATACTTTTGTGATGATTTTGATTGAATAGATACTAGTGCATAATACTCCAAGCATGGAGCAGTAATATGCAAATCCTCCATTTAAATATGCTGATTCTATAATCAGCTCTTTAGAATAATACCCCGCAAATGGATATACACCCATTATCGCAAGAGAGCCAATCCAAAAAAATATATGAGTAAGCGGCATATAGCTTGCAACCCCGCCCATTTTATTTACATCTTGCTCATGATGCATTGCATGAATTACTGAACCCGCCCCAAGAAAAAGCATGGCTTTGAAGAAAGCATGGGTAAATAAATGAAATATAGCAAGATGATACTGAGAAAGTCCGCATGCTATAAACATATATCCAAGCTGGCTACATGTAGAATAAGCTATGATCTTCTTAATATCGTTTTGTGTAATTGCTATGAGGGCTGTTAACAATGCAGTGAGAGAGCCGACTACCACTATAATCTCCCTAACTACTGAAGCATATTCAAATATAAATGAACATCTTACAATAAGAAATACTCCGGCTGTAACCATTGTAGCTGCGTGAATTAGTCCAGAAACTGGAGTTGGTCCTTCCATAGCATCTGGTAACCATACGTGAAACCCTATTTGCGCAGATTTACCCATACATCCAATCAAGATTAACATGGCAATTAGCTCTGTAAGATATATATCATACCCACAAAAATGGATTTGTTCGTAATGAATATTACCTACATTACGAAATACTGATGCAAACTCTAAAGTGCCAAAACTATGGTAAATTAGTATTATAGATACTACTAGGGCTAAATCCGCAACCCTATTGACGACAAAAGCTTTGAGGGCTGCGTTATTTGCAGAGTCTTTTTTATTCCAAAAGCCGATAAGTAAATAAGAGCAAGCTCCTACACCCTCCCAGCCAAAAAAAAGTTGCATAAAATTATCGCTTGTCACAAGTATTAGCATAATTGCTGTAAATACTGAGATATAGCTCATAAATCTCTGCATATTATCATCTTCATACATATATCCTGCAGAATATAAATGCACAGCACTAGAAATAAATGTAACAACCACTAGCATAATTACTGATAATTTATCAATATACATTCCAGTATCTATCTGTAAATTTCCTGCACTCAGCCATCTCCAGAATTTGAGATGTATGACCTCACCTAAGTATGCCACCTTATAAAATAGAAAGGCTGAGATGATTGCAGATAAAATGATAGCAGTTGATGTAATAATTGCGCTGATGTTTTTTGAGGTATATTTACTCATTATACCAGTATATAGTCCAACAAATAATGGTAATATTATTACATACTCAACCATGCCTACCCTCTTAATTCGGTTGTATATTCTGTTGAGATAGATTCTTTGTTGCGAAAAAACACTACTACAATTGCTAAGCCTACTGCAGCTTCTGCGGCCGCAACACTAAGAATGATAATACTTGCTATTTGGCCCTTTAAGTCAATCATGTAATAAGAAAATGCTACAAAGTTTATATTAGCAGAGAGTAGTATAAGCTCTATAGATACTAAGACTCTTATAAGATTTTTATAGTTAATAGTTACGCCTAGCAAACCTATTGCAAAAATCATACTAGATAATGTTAAATAATGCATAAGAGATATATTATTCATACTTAATGTCACTAACACCCTCATTAAATTTTACTTTTTTAATTTCTATTGAGGTTACAGGGTCTCGCATTAACTGCTCAGAACTATTTTGTCTTTTAGCATCTTTACTTTTTCTGATAGTCAGAACAATAGACCCAATCATTGCAGTAAGTAAAATAAATCCGCAAAGTTGAAACCCAATAATATAATCTGTATATAATACTTCACCTATAGAGTGAGTATTAGTTAGCTCTTGTTTCAATCTTTGGTTTAATTCCCCTCCCGCTCCTAGGATTTTAAATGTTTCAGTATTAGATAATGGTACTTGCATTGCATAATTCTTTAAACTCTTTGCTCCTACAAGGGTAATAGATATAGCGATTATAAATGCTATAAGACAATTGAACAAAAAATGAGCAGAAAAATTATATTTAAAATGCTCTGTATTCCCCCCAATCATCATAATAACAAATAAAAATAATACTGCGATTGCTCCAACGTAAACAATCACTATGCTTATTGCTATGAATTCTGCATCAAGTAAAATAAATAAACCGGAGCTACTCAGAAATGCGAATACCAACCACAAAACAGATGATACAGGGTTGCGGGAAAAAACTACCGCAAAACTGCTATATAAGGTAAGGGCACTAAATAAATAAAAAAATAACACCATAACTACTTGTACTTATAATCCTTTTTAAGTTTGAGTTCAATTTCTTTTTCCCACATATCCCCGTTTTGCAAAAGCTTATCTTTGTTATATAATAACTCTTTATGAGTACCTGTAGCAAACTCAAAATTTGGGCCCTCGACTATTGCATCTACGGGGCAAGCCTCCTGACATAAACCGCAATATATGCATTTTGTCATATCTATATCATATTTCGTAGTACGTCTACTACCGTCATCTCTCTCTTCTGCTTCAATCACTATTGCTTGGGCGGGGCATATGGCTTCACATAATTTGCACGCAATGCATCTTTCTTCTCCATTTGCATATCTTCTTAAAGCATGCTCACCTTTAAATCTAGGGCTAATTTTACTTTTTTCATATGGGTAATTTATAGTCACTTTAGGAGAAAAAAAATACTTTAATGTAAGATACATACCTCTTAAAATTTCATACAAAGCTAATCTCTTAAGCATATAAAGCCTCAAACATATCGTAATATACAATGATAGAAGATATTAATACTACCCAAAAAAGCGAAAGTGGTAAAAAAAACTTCCAACCAAGATTCATGAGTTGGTCGTATCTATATCTAGGCACTGTAGCCCTGATCCATAAAAATACAAACAAAAGAAAGCTGACTTTGGCTATAAACCATACTACTCCAGGAATAAACATCAAGAACTTAATTCCGAATGGAGGATAATACCCGCCTAAAAACAAAGTAACACACATAGCGCTTACAAGGATCATATTAGCATACTCTCCTAAAAAAAATAATGCAAATGCCATGGATGAATATTCTACATTATAACCCGCAACAAGCTCTGCTTCTGCCTCTGCCAAATCAAAAGGATGTCTGTTAGTTTCCGCTAAGATAGAAATAAAGAATACTACAGACATAGGTAGCATAAGTATCTGAAGCCACCAAGGCATGTTTTGAGACCTTTCAACAATTTCTACAAGATTTAATGACCCAGTAACTAATAACATAGTAACTATCACAAGCCCCATAGAAACTTCGTATGATATCATTTGAGCTGACGAGCGTATAGCTCCTAAAAAAGCGTATTTAGAGTTACTTGCCCATCCTGCTATTACAATACCATATACACTCAATGATGATATTGCTATCACATATAGAACTCCAACATTAATATTGCATAGTACTAAATGTTTATCAAAGGGAATTACAGCCCAACCAATCAACGCAAGGACAAATGTAATCATAGGAGCAAGAATAAAAAGAATTTTACTTGATGTAGATGGCACAATAGTTTCTTTAAAAAGAAGCTTGATAGCATCAGCAATAGGTTGCAACAATCCGAATGGGCCCACAACGTTCGGCCCTACTCTCCTTTGCATTAATCCTATTACTCTTCTTTCTGCGTAAGTTAGGTAAGCTACACAAAGCAATAATGGTACAATAATACAAGATATTTGTACGACAATATATGAGATTTTAAAAGCTAGGACAATATATCCATCTTCTAAATTTATCATAGAGCCTCATGCAATAATTCTCTTGCGCAACTTGCCATAGTTTTAGATGCTCTAGAGATAGAATTCGAGAGATAAAAATTTACATATCGAGGCTTAATAGACTCATGAGTAATTTTTGCATTAGATGAAAATTTGATTGCATGCTCTGTCCTACGTGTTTCTAGAAATTTACTCATCTCATATCTTAAGCCTGCAAGATCCTTAAATCCAAAATCGATGTTCAGTAGATTGCCTATGCGCATGATTATCTCATAATCTGGTAACGCATCAACGGGGCCGCGAACAGAAGCGTAAGCTTTCTGTATAATAGCTTCGTTATTCATATAAGATGCATCTTTTTCTGAAAAAGCGTAAGCTGGTATTATGATGTCAGCTTTACCCGCGTTCAAATCTCCATGATGCCCTATATATACTATCATACCTTTTGATGTTTCTGGTATTGCAATCTCATCTGCATCCAGTAAAAATAATAGCTGCAATTCTCCTGATGTTACGTTCTTTACCATCTGGCTTGCGCTCAAACTTTTCTTTGCATTATAAAAACCAAGATCTAGAGCTCCAACTGTTGATGCATGATTGTGCAATATATTAAATCCATTCCATATATCATTGATTACTCCAAATTTCGAACATATTCGCTCAATAGATGCACAAATCGCTAATCCATCTTTGCGTAAATATACTCCGTCTCCAATAATGATTGTAGGTTTTTTGGATGTTTTAATTACTTCTGATAATGGATGTATCCCTTCTTCAATTTCGTTAAGAATAGCTGCATCATGACCTAAATACTTGGATGCAAAAGCTTCATCTA
Organism: uncultured Rickettsiaceae bacterium; assembly: GCA_964351245.1. Lineage (GTDB taxonomy): Bacteria > Pseudomonadota > Alphaproteobacteria > Rickettsiales > Rickettsiaceae > JANRKH01. Next base: position 20,006 of record CAYGNF010000001.1, read on the forward strand.
TACTCTCTCCAATAGAATATATACTTAAATTTCCAGCTTTTTCTAATTTTGATATTCTAGCGCCGAGCACAGGAGCATTTTTTCTAATATTACATCCTATTACAATCAATAAATCTGATTCTTCTAGGCCCTTATATCTTGTATTAAATAAATAATTTCCTCTTGATGATGCATCTATATTGTATCCAAACTGATTGTAATCAACATTTGAAGACCCAAGTCTGTTTAGCAATAATTTCGTTATATACATAGTCTCGAGATCTGTCATAATGCCAGCAATGGCTCCTATTTTAGATCGCTCAACTAAACGCAGAGTAGATGCGATCTTCTCCAGTGCATTTTCAATACTGGTTGGTATAAGCTTGCCATTTTTTCTGATATAAGACTTATCTATTCTTTGATTCTTAAGTCCATCATATGAGAATCTTATTCTATCAGAAATCCATTCCTCGTTTATATCTTCATTGATACTAGGGAGTACTCTCATTACTTCAAGCCCTCTTGAATCTAAGGTAATATTTGAGCACATAGCGTCAAACACATCTAGGGATTTTGTGGATTTTAGCTCCCATTTTCTTGCAGTATATGCGTATGGCTTAGAGTTTAGGGCTCCTACTGGACACAAATCAATTATATTACCGGAGAGCTCAGAGGTAATAGATCTTCCTAAATATGAGCTTACCTCCATATTCTCTCCTCTACCTATAGCTCCTAACTCTGATGTACCTGCTACATCCTCCATAAATCTTATACATCTTGTGCAATGAATGCACCGTGTCATATGGGTTTGAATCAAGGGACCCATATACTTATCGCTGACACCTCTTTTGATTTCTTGATATCGTGATGTTGGATTGCCATATTTATAAGATTGATCTTGCAAATCGCACTCACCCCCTTTATCACATATAGGGCAATCAAGTGGGTGGTTTATAAGTAAAAACTCCATTACTCCTTGGCGGGCTTGTTGTACTTTGGCGCTATCTGTAAATACTTCCATTCCATCAGACACAGGCATTGCGCATGAGGCTACTGGCTTTGGTGATTTTGCTACTTCAACCAAACACATTCTGCAATTGCCTGCTATTTTTAGACGATCATGATAACAAAATCTAGGTATTGTAATTCCAGCTATCTCGCACGCTTGAATCAAAGCGATTCCATCTTCTACTTCTATCGCTTTTCCATCTATAGTTATTTTTGCCATGACATGATAAAGATTGGTTCTCCAAGTAGTATTATAAAAAGCATTGGGTTCTATATCAACCTAATAGTTTGCTTTTTATAGTTATAGAGAAGTTATGTGGTCCATGTGCATAGTTTACTAGGATTTGTAGTCGAAATCTTCCTTATGAAGGTTTCGTATAAGATTTATACCCCCGATGAGATAGATCAATCTATACAACAGATGGGTACTATCTCAGAAAACTGGTTGGTCTAATAATTTACACAAGGTCTCTTCGACCGCAAATGCATTTTCTGCTCCTTTATCGTAATAAAATCTTAATTCAGGAGAATAACGGAGTTTGATTGATTCAGTAACTTGCTTTCTGATAGCATACTTAGATTCATCTAATGCGGTTAAAATTTTTGCAATATCAAGCGAAGTATCAAATGGTAGAAAATAGCAGGAAGCGTGCCTTAAATCAGCCGAAACTCTTACTGAAGTAATAGTAATACTGTGTTTAATTAAATTTATATCAAGCCCCCTTTTGCGTGCAAAAATATTTGCAAGACTTTGCTGAATTAGTGATGCTACTCTTAGCTGCCTACTGGTATTTTCAGAATTTTTCATATTAATCTCATTAAAAATTGTGTCTTCTATAGGGTCCTTTTTTCTTCTATAAGCTGATACACCTCAACACTATCGCCTTCTCTCATGTCATCATATCCCTCAAACGCTATACCACACTCATAATTCTCCTTGACTTCTTTCACTTCATCTTTGAATCTTTTTAAAGTCTTGAGCTTGCCTTCATGAATCACTATATTATCCCTAATAAGCCGCACTCCAGCACCTCTCTTAATAGTACCCTTCGTGACATAACTACCAGCAACCTTACCGACTTTGGTGATATTAAATATTTGCCTTATTGATACGCTGCCAATATACACTTCCCGTACGATAGGAGATAGCATGTCAATCACGATAGATTTTATATCATCGAGTAAATTATATATTATTGAATAATATTTGATTTGCGTGCCTTCTCTATCAGCTGCAACTTGTACATTTGCCCCTGCCCTTACATTAAAACCAAGAATCATTGCCTTGGATGCACTGGCAAGATATGCATCAGATTCAGTAATGCCACCTACTCCCGAATGTATAATCCTGATACGCACTTCTTCGTTTACAATTTTTGCGATACTACTTATTATTGCCTCTAAAGATCCGTGTACATCTGCTTTTAGTACTATCGCCAATTCTTTCACCCCAGATTCTCCTGCAGCCTTTAAGAACATTTCTTCTAAACTACTTTTGTGTATTTTTTCATTCTTCTTTTCTAGCGATTTTTTAATACGATATTCTGTTATATCTCTAGCTTGCTTTTCAGTTTGCACAACTGCAAACGGCTCTCCTGCAAGAGGGGCCTCTCCTAATCCCCATACTTCAGTTGGCATAGAAGGTGAGCATGATTCTAGGTCTATCCCTTTATCATCAACCATTCTCTTAACTTTACCATAACAAGAACCGGCCACTATCAGATCACCTTTTTTTAGCGTACCTCTTGTGACTAAAACTGTTGCAATGACTCCCCTACCTTTATCGACTCTAGATTCAATAACAGCACCTGAACAAGGAGCCGTAGGACTTGCTTTAATATCAGCCATTTCGGCAACTAGTAAAATCGCCTCTTCTAACTTATCTAGATTGATTTTTTTGGTAGCTGATACAGGTACTACTATAATATCTCCCCCATATTCTTCTGCTACCAAGTTATTGCTCAGTAATTCATTTTTGACTTTGTCGATATTAGCGTCAGGCTTATCTATTTTATTAATTGCAACAATAATAGGTACATTAGCTGCTTTGGCATGATTTATAGCCTCTATAGTCTGTGTCATTATGCCATCATCGGCTGCAACAACTAGTACTATTATATCTGTTATTTTTGCTCCTCTACTTCTCATCTCAGCAAAAGCTTCGTGACCGGGCGTATCTATGAAAGTAATACTTTTACCCGATGGAAGATTGACTCTATAAGCGCCTATATGCTGAGTAATGCCTCCAGATTCTTGTGATACTACGTCTGTAGACTTCAGAGCATCAAGTAAGGATGTCTTACCATGATCCACGTGGCCCATAATCGTCACAACTGGTGCGCATGGTAATTTATCTTCCGTATCTTCTTCTTGTGAAATAAAGTTTTCTACGTCTGATTCATGCACTCTTTTAGTCTTGTGACCCATGGTTTCTACGATAATTTCAGCAGTATCTGCATCAATATTCTGACTTGCATTTGCAATCATGCCTAGCTTCATCAATGCTTTTATAACATCGGCAACTCTCTCAGACATTCTATTTGCTAACTCGCCTACGTTAATAAGCTCAGGAATTATCACTTCTCTATATACTTTATCTTGTTTAACTGTGAGCTTACGTTTTTCCTTTTCTCTTGCGCGCTTAATCGAGGCAAGGCTTCTGGTTCTTGTTCTTGAGCTATCTCCATCCTCAGATTGAAGCATTCCAAAAATATCATTTTTCTTGAGTTTTTTTGGCTCTTCCCACTTGGATTTTACCGGGGCTCTCTCTGCATCTTTTACAATCACTGAGTCAGATGCTTGCATAACATCTGTCTTAATATGCACTGGTTTTAAATTTTTATTACCGTGCTTAGCATCATCTACCTCTACTGACTCGGCAACCCTTCCTCCTGGATTATTCCTAGTAGATTCTTTTGCTTGTGAGCGTTCGAGCTCTGCTTGAGCTACAGCTTTACTTCTTCTTTCTTGCTCAATTTCTCTTTGTTTTGCATCTTCTGCTGCTCTTCTAAGTAAATTAAGCTTACTATTTACAACCCCTTCTTCGTGAGATATCGAACTACTATTATTTTCCTGAGATGCATTTCGTGTAAGGAGAGATGGGCTACCTGATTGACCTCTTTTTACCTCTACTGCTACAGAATTAGCCTTACTAGATACATATGTTTTACGCAAACCGGATGAGTCTATAGGTCTTGATAAAGTTAATTTATTAGAGCCAAGAGTTAGTTTTTTTGGTTTATCGTCTGTGTTATTTTTTTCTGTCATCTTTGTTCATTAAAAAATTTGTATTTCTGGTATAGTAAAGCTACTTCTTGCGCAAAATTATCTGAAAGGCATAAATATTTTACCGCGTTTTTCCCCAAAGTATCAGAGAGTTCTTGTGAAGAAAATAACTCTATTATATTCATATTTGCAGTTCTAAATTTCTCTCTTTCACTAGCGTCATAAGCTTGAACAATCAAAAGATCTGATTTTGTTCTTAGCGTATCCTCTAATCGAGATTTACCAATATATATCTTTCCAGACTTTTTAGCTAGTGCAATAAAATCTATCATCCTATTATAATAATATTGCAAAATCCTAGATCTCACAATTTCTTTGCTTATAGAGCAATTAAAATACTCGCACAAAAACTCATCCGTTAGCCATCTATGCACAAGATCATCGTCTGAAGTGATTATTAGATTCGGTCCATCTAAAACAAAGTCAGGATCAAAGCATATATCGGAATCCTTAGAAAGGACAAATCTGTAAGCACCTTGCGTTTTTACATAGTTTTTTGTAATATAGCAAAGATATTTTTTTGGCACGTATCTCCTGTTTAAAATTCGTTGCTCATGCTTATAAAAATGCTACCGATACGCATAACATATTCATGGCGCTAATCTTTAGTTCTAGACTTAGCTAGATTAATCACTGATTCTATCTCTGCATTTTCTACTTTAAGCTCAGGCAAGATACTTCTAAAATCCTGTACTGTCAATTCCGCAAGATCCTCTAAGTTTTTTACGCCATTCTCTGCAAGAGTTACGAGTTGATCCAAAGAAATACTGAGTGTATCTAGCAATTCTTGATCTACTCCAAGATACTCAAGTTTCGCTAACAAGTCAGTATTTTTATTATTTACGTGCTCTTCTGCTCTGCGCTTCAGTTCTGTGACTAGTTCTTCATCAAAACCTTCAATGGACAATAAAGAGTCTATCTCGGAGATTGCGATTTGCTCGACTGAAGAATATCCTTCTACTGCTAAGAGCTGAGCTACTACCTCTTCCATTTCTAGTGCCTCCATAAATAAAGATGTAGATGCACTGAATTCTTGTACTCTTTTTGTAGATTCTTGCTCTTCAGTCATGACTTCAATATGCCATCCGGTAAGCTGGGATGCTAATCTAACATTCTGACCTCTTCTACCTATTGCTATGCTACATTGATCAGTTGGAACTATAATCTCAGCATTTTTTCTATCTTCATTAATAATAACTTTACTAATCTCTGCAGGTGACATTGAATTTACAATATATTGAGCAGGATCTTTACTCCACAATATAACATCAATTTTTTCTCCGCCAAGCTCGTTTGTCACCGCCTTTATCCTGCTACCCTTCATACCGATACAAGAGCCAACAGCATCAATGCTAACATCACTTGCAAAAACTGATACTTTTGCTTTAGAGCCAGGATCTCTTGCTACAGATTTGATCTCAATTTGATTTTCATATATCTCGGGAATCTCTATAGCCATTAACTTTGCAAGAAACATACTATCACTACGAGATAAGAAAATTTGCGGACCTTTTGGTAGCCTCTCTACATTCATTACATATGCTTTGATTCTATCATTAATCTTAAATATTTCTGCTTTGATTTGTTGATCTCTCTTGATCACGGCTTCGGTTCTACCAAGATCTACTACAATCTCTCCAAATTCTAATCTCTTGACTACTCCGCCTATGATTTCTCCTACTCTATCTTTGAAATCTTCGTATTGTTTTTCTCTTTCTGCGTCTCTTACTTTTTGCACTATCACTTGTTTGGCAGACTGAGCAGAAACTCTTACAAGATCAATAGGTGGTAAAAGCTCAAGAATATGATCTCCGATCTGTAGAGCAGGGTCACGCTCTTGGGCATCTGGTAGTGATATCTCAGTTACTAAGTTTTCAGGATTCTCAACTATATCAAGAGCTCTATATAAACTGATTTCGCCAGTCTTATGGTTAATCTCTGCTTTAATATTTTGCTCATGGCCGTATTTTCTTCGCCCCGCTACTGCTATTGCATCTTCCATTGAAGATAGTACTACATCTATAGTAATACCCTTTTCTCGCGCTACTGACTCTGCAATTTGCAATATTTCAGCACTACCTTTATTTAACATAATTGCTCCATAATTTATTGATTCAGTTGTGGTTTTTTATTTTTATCGCTTTTAGACAAACTCTCCCTAAACATACTCTCGGAAAAAATTAACTTAGCATGTTTAATTTCTTGGAACTCGAATGCTACAACAGCACTATTAGGTAACTTCAGCATTACCTTGCTATTTTCTACTCCCGTGATTTCGGCCTGAAAATTCCTTGATCCTTCGTAAGGATTACATAGCTTGACCTTGGCAATACGATTTTTAAATCTTTCATAATCTTCTAGCTTTACAAGTGGTCTTTCTATGCCGGCAGAAGATACTTCGAGATAATATTTATCAGAAATAATATCTTCTACATCAAGTAAAGTAGCAAAATGCATACTCACATCCTTGCAATCTTTTATTGTAACACTCTGATGATCGAGTCTATCTATTGATATTTCTAGTACTTTTCTTACACTTCCTGAAAATGTTATTTTAACAATTTCAAAGCCAAGGCTATTTGCTAATGGAAGCAATGCATTGTGTATTGTGGTCTCTGTGCCAGGTAAATTTATCATATCCAGTAACAAGATTAGCAAGCATGAGCAGAAAGGTGATGGGTAAATAATGAAACACTATTTTCATCTGAAAACTTAAGAATAGTATATTAAGTTTTAGTAAGACTTGTATCTTTTTGCTATGCTATATATAAAAATGCAAAAAGACGAGTCAAGCTCGCCTTTTCACGTGTTATTTAAAACTTGGTGGTAAAACTAACATATATCAATAGTTAAGTCAATAGTCTTTCGTAAAAAATCTCCACCGCATAAGGATGCCTTTATTAATTCTTAGAATCTAATTCTAAAATTAATTTCTTGCATACAATTTTTACAACTCCAACTAATGGCACGGCAAGCAATACTCCCATTATCCCAAAAAACTCACCCAGTACAAGTATAGAAAAAATTATCGTCAAAGGATGTATGCCTAGTGTATCTCCTATAATTTTTGGATAAAGCAGCATATTCTCTATTATCTGGGCTAAGAAAAATATGCCTAAAATCCAGATCTGCTCAATGCCGAAGCCGTTATTTAAAAAACTTACTCCAATACAAGAGATGATAGTAATAGCTGCTCCAACGAAAGGTATAATTATAGAACATCCAAACAATACTCCAAATAATAACGCATACTCAAAACCTATTAAATTTAGGGCAATAACGTAATAAATACTCGTAAGAATCATCACCTTAAAAGATGCGAGCAAAAATCCAAAAATTAGTATATATATTTCATCTAATATACTGTTCATTTTTTTAAATCCGATTTTAGTGATTAACCACCTAAAATCTCTCTCTATAGTAGGGAAATCGATTAAAAAAAAGAATAATACTACGGGAAACAAGAGTATCATAAATAATAAATTTGCAGTAAAGCTTGCGTATTGCAATGCTATGTCAACTGCATCGCCAGCATTTTTGTATGAGATTCTAAAATTTGTAATCATGTCATTCATATAAATAAATGCATTTTCTCCAAAATAAAATTTTATACTATCAAGTAATTTTGGCATTAAATCATACAACAGAACGGCTTGAAATGCAGGAAATTTATGAATCAAATCATTAATCTGAGCGATGCATAATGGAATGATTAATACAATGGATAGGGCAAATGTCGCAGCAAAGCATATATATACAAAAGATGCGCAATATAGGTATTGCATATTGAAATATTGACTTAATATCCTTGCAATACCCTTGAGTATATAAGCGACTAAAAATGCTATTAAAAATGTCAATACTACACCGGATGCGTAGTGACAAATTAGGAGTAATATGATGAATAATATACTCATTAATAAACTTTGTGGAGATAATTTCATTAACCCCCTACATTAATAATTACTGGGTTTTTCTCTTGGTTATAAAAGAAACTGAGTTTATTATCATAAAATTTCTGCATCAAAGACAAGGTATCAAGATCAGTGTAAATCTTTATTTGGTAAGTCATTTCATATCCTACTAAGATACTAAACTTTTTAATATCAGGAATATTATTTAGTTTTTGTTGTATTTTTTGTAATTCGCCGTCATAATTTATCTGCATTAAGAAAGTGTAGTAGTTTTTATCTGCATGATTCGATGAATCACTTGATCTACCTATACCAAACTTTTCCATAAGATAGGCAGATAGAGCGTTGTTCTTCTGTAAAGGTTTACCGTATTCTTCTATCAAATCATCGATTATTTTATTCGTGATATTTACTAAATCAACCTTTGAAGTTTTTGATAAATTAAATTCTATCACCCTCTTTTGGCGAGATTGTTCTGAGATGATAGTATATTCTAATCTAAATAATGAGTTACCGTTAGATTTATTAGTAATAAACTCTCCGGTAGGTATAATCACTCTATTAAAAAGTTTATTTGGTAATTTAGAAATTAACTGCTCAAAGCTTAATTGAAATAAATTCTCCTCATTCACTCCAACTTCTCTGTATTTAGATGGTGCTAACAATATTAAACTATTATCTATTAGTTTTTGCCTAGCGCTCATCCAAGATCCTACCCACCCCTTACTTCTACTATCGAAGTAAATTGACTTATTGATCTTAAAAACCGGTATCACCATAGCTGATAAAAACTTCTCTCTTATATCTTCTGAGGTATATTTCTTTATCAGACTATTAACAGAGGATTGCTTGAATGAAAATGTTATAGTGCTAGAATATTTAGCGCCTGATAGATACTCCTCTGACTTCTCGTTAGAAAATATGATATCGTCAAATACTTCCCGCAATTCATTTGGTGGTATTTTTTTTAGAAACTCGCTATTTTCTTGGTTACTCAAACCCAAACTATCGGCCATAATAATTAAGGCTCTGTTCATAGCCTTATCAATCGCTTTAACTTTTGCTTCATATTGGTTATTGCCTACGCTTTCTGCGTAAATCTGATCTAGCACCGCTCCATCTGCAAAAGCAGAGCAGCATGTCATCAGCATCATGAATAGAGTAGTAACTTTAGGGCTAAAAAATATATTGTACGAATGCAATATTGTCCTTAATTCCTTTACTACATTCATTATTTTGCATGTAACAGTAGATATAAATCCCAAAATAACACTAATGAAACAAGTCAAGTAATGTAAGAGAGTATGTGTGATAAGCGAGAGTAACCTACGATGTATTTTTAGTTCATGCATATTTATTTTCATCTAAATTACTAATAATATTATGCATATACCTCTAATAAGCATATCTTGCGAGTCAAGAGTTTATAAATTAATATCAGGCATTACTGCATATTTCTTTTGTCAAAAATATGAAGCTAGATTCCCGATAAGACTCTAGCTTTTGCCGAATCCGCTTTTATAATATTAAAGTTACTCTTGTGGTTTTGCAACAGAAACAGATGCGGGACGTATTAATCTATCCTTTATTTTATAGCCCACTTGCATTAAACCCACTATAGTATCTCGTTCTTGCTGAGTATCTTCTACCTGAGATATGGCAAAGTGATGATTATAGTCAAATCTATCGCCTTGGTTTGGCGCAATTACTGTAATATTGTTTTTTGTAAATACTTGAGACAATTCTTTATGAGTCATAACTACACCATCAAAAAATTGCATCATCTCTGCGGGTAAATTTTCGGGCTTAAACTGAATAGCGCGATCTAGATTATCTAATACTGATATCAGGTCTTTTGCAAAATTAGTGATGGAGTAATTTCTAATATCTTCAATTTGTTTCTCATATCTTTTGCGTAAATTGTCGTTTTCAGCTGCGCTTCTCAGCAATCTGTCGTTTAATTCGCTTATCTGGTGCTCGATTTGCTCCTGTGTTATTTCTTCAGTTTTTAGATCTTCTATTACTGGCTCAGTAGACTGGGTATTATCCATAAATATTTCCTTATAATTGTATTTGTAAAATTTAATATGGGGACTAAATTAAAAATTTCAAGTGCATGACAGAGTTTATATATACGCAAATATTGCTCATTGATGAATCCACGCTTTATAATACTACAAAAAATGTTATTTTTTATACTTCTCAGTAAATCATAATTCCCTATTATAGCACTTAGGTAGCACTCAAGAATTTCTCTGCATCTAATGCGGCCATGCAACCAGTTCCTGCAGCAGTCACAGCTTGTCTATAAATTTTGTCTTGCACGTCTCCACACGCAAATACGCCTTTAATAGAAGTAGTTACTTTTCCTAAATCGGTAATAATATAGCCTTCATCATCAAGCGCTAATTGATTCTTAAAGATTTCTGTATTTGGTTTGTGCCCTATTGCAACAAATACTCCTTCTGCGTTAATTCTATCAATAGCACCTGTATGTATATTTTTTATTAATACTCCAGTGACGGATTTGGGCTTGTCGGTCCCCTCTATCTCCTGTATCACGCTATTCCAAACTACTTGAATTTTAGGATGCGCAAAGAGTTTATCCTGAGTAATTTTCTCGGCTCTTAAGGAATCTCTCCTATGTATTAAAGTAACTTTTGATGCATGATTAGTCAGATATAAGGCTTCTTCTACCGCGGAATTGCCTCCGCCTACAACTAACACTTCTTTTTCTTTAAAGAAGAATCCATCGCATGTAGCGCATCCAGAAACCCCAAATCCTTGGAATTTTTTCTCAGATTCTAGTCCTAGCCATTTCGCCTCTGCCCCAGTTGAAATAATAAGGCTACGAGTAATATATTCATCTCCAGTTGCGCATTTAATCTTATATGGATAAGATGAGAGATCTACAGATACTACATAGTCTTCTACAAACTTAGTACCAACTTTTTGGGCCTGCTGAGTCATTTGTTCCATCAAAAAAGGTCCTTGAATAATATCAGCAAAGCCTGGATAATTTTCTACATCAGTAGTAATAGTAAGTTGACCGCCTGGCTGAGTGCCATGTATCAAAATAGGTGAGAGATTGGCACGCGCTGCATATATAGCTGCTGTGCATCCAGCAGGCCCGGAGCCTAGTATCACTAAATTTAATATCTCGGACATGTTAATTTCCGCGTAAGTTACTCGAAGCAAAATCCCAGTTTGCTAGGTTGGTAAGAAATACATCTAAAAACGCCACTCTGTTATTTCTGTGATCAATGTAATATGCGTGCTCCCAAACATCGCAGCATAAAAGAGGTTTTTGAGATTTAGTAATTGGTGTTTCTGCATTTGCAGTTTGAGTCACTTTGAGTACTGAGCCATCTAATACAAGCCATACCCATCCACTGCCAAATTGAGTTGCGCCTGCATTCTTAAAATCACTGACAAAAGATTCAAAGCTTCCAAAATCATTTTCTATCATGCGTAATAATTCTCCTGAAGGAGTACTACCACCATTGCTTTTCATAGAATGCCAAAAGAAACTATGATTCCATACCTGAGCTGCATTATTAAATACACCCTTCAAAGATGGATTACTCGCAGACTCAATAATAATTTGCTCTAAATTCTTTGAAACAAGATCCTGATTAGATTCCACTAATTTATTTAAATTCGTGACATAAGCTTGATGATGTTTTTTGTGATGAAAATCAAAAGTCTCCTTGCTCATAAATGGAGCTAGAGCATTATCTGCATAAGGTAGATCAGGTAATATAAAAGGAAATTTATCTTGATTTGCTTGTTGGGAAAAAATTTGACTATCTATCATAATGCACCTTTTTTTATTCACTTACTTGTGTTGATTTTCCGGATTTAAGAACTATAGCGCTGAAATTTTTTTCGAGCAACTGAAATGTTGAATTTTGGATATATTCTAGAGTGCTATTTAAAATATCTTGCTCTGATGGCGCGAAATTAGAGAGTACGTAGTCTGCCACATCTTCTCTTATTTGCGGCCTGCCCACCCCTATCCGAATTCTATGATAATTGTTACCAATATGTTGATCGAGTGATTTAAGTCCATTATGGCCGGCTGCGCTGCCTCCTTTCTTGTATCTTATCTGACCAAGAGTTAAATCTATATCATCATGAATCACAACTATATCTTCTATATTTTCTTTGTAGAAAGATTTAATCAAGGATGCGGGTATTCCCGAAAGGTTCATAAAGGTTTGAGGCTTTACCAAAAGTACCTTGATATCTTTTGAGGTTTCACTGCTGAGTCTATCTGATGCTATATGTGCTTTGAATTTTGTAGAATTGCCCCAGTCCAGTTCAAATTTCGAAGCAATAATATCAAGAGCAAGAAATCCTGCATTATGCCTCGTCATTTCATATTCAGGACCTGGATTACCTAAGCCAATAATGATCATTTATCATATCTATAATGTTTAAGAAGAAAATTATTATCACTTCGAGGAAATGTCAAAAAATATTTAGATATTGCGATGAAATTCTATAAATCTCATAGAATATTATTTTTGCTTTGCGGATGTATTGCATGAATATACAGCCCCTAAATTCTAGAAATTTTTTAAAAATATAGTAATTTTACTATAATGTCAGATCAAATCTAAAATAATGCATATTATATATTAAAATTTTCTCCCAGATATACTTGTTTTACTAATCCTGACTTTGATATTTCCTTAGGAGTGCCGCTAAAGATGATTTTGCCATTAAAGATTACATACCCCCTATCTACAATATCTAAAGTTTCTCTTACATTGTGGTCTGTAATTAAGATTCCTAAGTTTCTTTCTTTAAGATTTTTAATTAGTTTTTTAATATCATGGATTGCTATAGGATCAATTCCTGCAAGTGGTTCATCAAGTAGCATATATCTAGGTTTAATTGCGAGCGCTCTTGCTATTTCAACTCTACGTCTTTCGCCGCCAGAAAGATTAGATGCATCAGCGTATTTTAAATGACTGATACTAAAATCTCCTAGTAATTCCTCGAGTCTTTTTTTTGCTATTTCAGTATCTTGTTCTACAAACTCTAATATTGCAAGAATATTATCTTCTACATTTAATCCTCTAAAAATTGATGATTCTTGAGGTAGATATCCAAGTCCGAATGCAGCGCGTTTATAGATAGGTAGATGGGTAATTTCATGATCATCTACGTATAAAAACCCACTATCTGGACTAGTAATGCCGGTAATCATAGAAAAGCATGTGGTTTTGCCTGCGCCATTTGGGCCAAGAAGCGCTACAGCCTCCCCCCTACTAACTTCTATAGATAAATCGTGAACGACTTTTTTGTTATTATATGTTTTGCTGAGATTTATAGCTTTTAGACTCATAGTTTTATGAGATATCTATGATAAAACTGACTTGCTCTATATATTTCATTGCTGCTTAATTTTTATATTTCTAACTGCGCGTTTAGATATTATGGCGTGATAATAGGCTTTAACATCCTCTAAAGAATAATCGCCATCATACACATGATCTAACTCAAATATCTTTTTAAGATAGAAGTTAATCTGTCTTTTGTCAATTTTCTGTATAGTATTTTCCTTGGTTTCTTCGGCTATCTCTTGAAATTGTAGCTCTATTTCGGAGCCGAGGCTAATTATATATTGACGTATTTTATATATAGATTTTATAATAGGACTATAATCTTCGGGCTTTAAAGCGAGTATACCTATTAACAAAACTACTATAATTTCTCCAAAGCCCATGGTTCTTTATATCTAGCTGACTAATTTTTTGTGCTTATATTTTTGATTCTCAATATCAATGCCGTGATTTTTAATCATATAAGACTGGTAGTCAGAATAATTACCTTCATACCAAGAAGCATGACCATTAGAATCATAAGCAATAATGTGCGTGGCTATTCTATCTAAAAACCATCTATCATGAGTAATGACCATCACACAGCCAGCATAGTCAAGAATAGCATCTTCAAGAGCCCTCAAAGTATCAACATCTAAATCATTTGATGGTTCATCTAGTAATATCACATTTGCTGCTTCTTTGAGTAATTTGGCTATATGAACCCTGTTGCGCTCTCCCCCAGATAATTGCCCCACTTTTTTTTGCTGATCTCCACCCTTGAAGTTAAAGGCCGAGCAATATGCCCTACTTTTAATCACTCTATCCCCAAGATGCATCTCATCAAGACCTTCGGAGATTTCTTGCCATACTGTATTATTATCGTTTAAGTGATCTCTAGATTGATCTACGTATCCAAGTTTTACAGTAGGACCAAGTTTGATTACACCAGAATCAGGGGTTTCTTTGCCTGTAATCATTTTAAATAATGTGGTTTTGCCTGCACCATTTGGGCCAATAATACCAACAATAGAACCTGGTTGCATCTTGAAAGTGAAGTCAGTAAGTAGTTGTTTATCTCCAAATGCTTTGTTGATATTTTGTGCATCTATTACAAGATCTCCAAGTTTAGCTCCATTTGGAATAACAATTTGGGCTGTGCTTACAACCTTCTCTCTTGTTTTATTAAGAAGCTCTTGATATGCATCTATCCTTGCCTTACTTTTTGCCTGCCTTGCTTTAGGTGATTGCTGAATCCACTCAAGCTCAGCTTTTAATTGCTTTCTTCTATCGCTCTCTTCTTTTTCTTCATTGCCCATTTTTTTCTGCTTTTGATCTAGCCATGCAGAGTAATTCGAATGCCATGGTACACAACTTCCTCTATCTATTTCTAATATCCATTCTGTTACTTTATCAAGGAAATATCTATCATGAGTAATTGATACCACTGTGCCTTTATATTCTTTTAGGAAGGTTTCAAGCCAGGAAACAGATTCAGCGTCTAAGTGGTTTGTTGGCTCATCTAATAACAACATATCGGGCTTTTCAAGTAGGAGTTTACATAAGGCTACTCTCCTACGCTCTCCTCCTGAAATTTGCATCACAGATACATCTTTGGGAGGGCATCTCAGTGCCGCCATAGCTATTTCTGCTTCACGCTCTAGATTCCATAAATCGCCAGCATCAATCTTATCTTGCAATTCAGATTGTTGAGCAAGGAGCAGATTCATCTCATCATCACTCATTTCTTCTGCAAATTTTAGACTGATTTCATTAAATTGGTCGAGTAAAGCTTGCTTTTGTGCTAAGCTCTCCATAATGTTTTCGAATACTGTCTTGTCGTCACTCAACTTAGGCTCTTGCTGTAAATATCCAATTTTAATACCGTCTGCAACCCATGCCTCGCCATCATACTCTTTATCTACTCCGGCCATGATGCGGAGTAATGTTGATTTGCCTGCCCCGTTATGTCCTATGATCCCAATCTTTGCACCTGGCAAAAACGAAAGGTAGGTCTCTTTGATGATTTGATTTCCGTTAATCGTCTTTGAAAGACCTTTCATCACATATACATAATTCATTAATAGCTCCATCTCAATTTGGAGACAATGATACTATTTCTCACATAAATAATCAAGAAACATTATGAGAAATTTGTTTTCTTGGTGCCTACATAGCTCAAGAATCAGTAGAGTAATACACTGCATATTGCCAAACTTAAATTATCGTATTTAGTATTAAATGGCTTACGCTGATTT
This sequence comes from uncultured Rickettsiaceae bacterium, assembly GCA_964351245.1. Lineage (GTDB taxonomy): Bacteria > Pseudomonadota > Alphaproteobacteria > Rickettsiales > Rickettsiaceae > JANRKH01. The sequence goes on from CAYGNF010000001.1 coordinate 35,783, forward strand.
AATGGGAGTGATTTTATTTATTGTATCTGCCTCCAGAAATGATAGATTCAGCTCTATATATCTGCTCTAATAATATTATTTTTGCAAGTTGGTGAGGCATAGTAAGATCAGATAGAGAAAGAATAATATTAGAACAAGATCTTGCCTGGTCTGATAGACCGTAAGAGCCTCCAATGATAAAGTGAATTATTTTACTGCGCCCAGAAGATGAGATAGTTTTTGCGAATTCTACGCTTGTCATATTACGCCCCCTTGGATCAAGGCTGATTATAAAATCTGCATCAGAAGTTTTTTGCAACAACAAAGAGCTTTCTTTTTTTATTTGCTCTTCTGGGTCTAGATGTGATAATCCATTATATGGAGATAAAATAATTTTGGTTTTAATGAGCTTTAAGTAATGTTGCTCAACTTGACGATATTCACTAGGAGTCTTACCGATGGAACTTATAACAATTTTTGTAAAAATCATCTATTATGAAATATTCAAAATTACCCCGAATATATACTAATGCATCATTAAATTCAAATACTACAATCACAGTTGATGCAGCAAATTCCTATTATATAAAAAAAGTTTTGCGTCTTAGAGAATCTGAAAAGCTCAGATTTTTTAATGAAGTGGACGGAGAGTTTATGTGCGTGGTCAGCGCTCATACTGATCTTGTGCAAATTTTAATACAAGAAAAATTGGAAAAACCAATGATAGGTGCAACAAATATTGTATTAATGATGTCTATAGTAAGGCCAGAAAAATTTGAAATTGCATGCGAAATGGCAACTCAACTCGGAGTTAGTGCTATTATTCCTGTTATCACTGCTAGATCCCAAAAAAAATCAATAAATTATGATAGATTAAAAAAGATTATTCTGGAATCTGTAAGACAATCAGAAAGAATCGATATACCAAGAATAGAGCTACCGATACTTTTATCCGAGATTAATTTTTCAGAATATAATAAGATTTTTTTCGCAAACGAAGATGAATCTAACAATAACATAGATTATTCATATAGCGGTAAATGCGCTGCTCTGATTGGTCCAGAAGGAGGATTTACCCAAGATGAAATTCGTTCAGTCGTATCTTGTAGTAATGTCGTTTCAATTTCACTTGGTCCAACTATCCTCAGATCAGAAACAGCAGCAGTCGCGATGCTCAGTAATATTGTAGCTCTATCTTATTGATTTATTATACTTCACAAAATATCTAGTGATCTAGTATATCTCCGGTTATCATGGCAATATCTTCTTCTCCTACATAATCAGGTTGATGAGTATCTATAATGTTATCACTAAACTCTGCATACTCTATTAAATCCTGATTTCTATCATTATCTCTTATAATCATATAATGATTACCTGTGTAATATAATCTGAGATTTGTTAGATTATCTATCGTGGTATTATCTTGCTCTGGTGCGATAATACTAATTGTTCCGTCTGTTCTTCTAATTTCAAAACTATAATTTTCTAATGCATTTGCAAGAGATTGTATCATAATATTATCAGCCCATGTACCAGATCTTAAGTGATTCTCTATAAATCCTTCAATATCATTATTTTCTGAGCCTTCAATAAATGGAGCAAGATTTTCTCTATGATCTCTAATATAATTTATTGCCATTACTCTAAGATCGTTTTGAGGTATATTCGTAAGCCCAGATATAGCATGAAAGAAGCAATTACCATCTCCTGGTACATCTTCTATTACCTCAGATTCTTTCATTAAACCCAAATCAATAAGGTTATTTTTAATATTTACTGGGTTGGATAATGATATATTGTGATTAGCTTGCTCTAGTATATTTTTACTTATGAAATGCTCTGGTTGCTCTTGAGCTCTCAAGAAGCTTGCAATATATTGCACTAAAACTTCATTTGAGAATAATTTTGCGCTTACTGTAGATTTGACATTGCCTAATCCAAATAACACAGACTCCAGATTCTTAGTATAAGACTGGTAATCTATGTAATACTTAAATTTCTCCTGAATATTTGGATCAATCTTGTTCATATAACTAAATAAAATATTCGCCTCTTGTCTATCAATAGCTTCAAAGCTCATCATCTTGTTACTAGCATTATTAAGCTTTTCCATTACATCTTCATAAGCTCGTAATATAATTATATTGGAACTATCCATTACATCAGCCCCTCTACTTATTAAAAGATTGACTAAATCTGCGGGGTTATCCCTACGTGCGCTCACCGTTAAAGCTGTGTTCCTGAAATGATCTTGGTGATTAACATCTGCTCCTTTATCGAGTAAAAATTGGATTGCATGCATCT
>CAYGNF010000001.1:38168-72710 GCA_964351245.1 uncultured Rickettsiaceae bacterium
AACATCTGCTCCTTTATCGAGTAAAAATTGGATTGCATGCATCTTGCCGTGTAGAGCCGCTGAAAATAATGGAGTTTCTCCTTCTGAATTTGTATGATTTAAACTAAGTCCTTGCTCTAGTAAAAATTCGATTGCTTCTACCTTCCCGCCGTAAGCCGCTGAAAATAATGCCGTCTCTCCTCGTTTATTTACATGATTTATGTCAAGTCCTTTACCGAGTAACAGTTTGATCGCTTCTACCTTCCCGCCTTCAGCTGCTGCAAATAAACTAGTATCTTCTTGTGTAGAGAGATGATTAATATCTGCTCCTGCTTTAAGTAACAATTCGACTGAATCTAATCTACCAATCCCAAGCCCTGCACACAAGGCGCTGACCCCACGCGGATTGGCATAATTAACATCTGCTCCTGCTGCTATTAATGCTGTGACTGCATCTAAAGAACCTCCTAATATAGTGTAAAATAATGGTGTATATCCTCTAGAATCTGTTTGATTAGGATTTGCACCTCCTTGAATTAAAGCGCTGATTGCCTCTAAATTGCCTGATGTGGCGCGATTCAATGCCAATATTTCATCATTGAGACTATTGTTTTCTATAAAAGGCATAAGCTGAGCCATACTCAGGCTCCTGGTAGCATAGAATAATGCTGTATAGCCTTCATCATCTAGGCCATTTACATCCACCCCTTCTGCAATTAATGTTTGTATTCTACCTGCATCACCACTCCTTGCTGCTTCAAATAAATCTGCTTGGTTATTTTCTAAATTCGAGATGGAAGATGTTTTGGGTGCTGAAGATTGATTATTCATATATTATATTTAAGAGCGTTAATTAAAATTAGGACGGCGTTTATATCATATGATGCATTATATTGCAATAACAATTAGGTTTTAAATAATATAGTTAATATCCTAGAGGAAATTTTATATAAATCGAAATAATATTCTTTAATAAATAAGGTCAGGGAAGGAAATAGCTAAGCCTTACATCTTAATTTTAAGGTAATGGCTTGGGAGAATCTGATAAACTTCTCAGGTAGGCTATTATGTTGGCAATATCATCTTTTTTTGACAATCCAGCAAAACTCATTTTAGTGCCTTTGGCATAGGCTTTTGGCTTGTGTAAAAAATACGCTAATGACTCATAATCCCATTCTCCTCCTAGCGCGCTCAATGCCTTAGAATATGTGTAATTTTCAGATGAGGCTTTTTTTTTGCCTACGATGTCCCATAGATTAGGCCCTATTCTATTGGCGCCTCCTTTATCTATAGTGTGGCAAGATATACATTTCACCATCAATGATTTACCTAAATCGCTTGATGCATTTTGCATAAGTTCTTTGATATTGATCTCAAATTTTTCTTTTACAGGAGATGCCTCGGCTACATCTTGGTGCGATTCATCTACCTCAATGCTATAACCTCTGTGGGGACTCAAATTTGGCTGATAAATTATATCCACCACTTTTCCTGTAACCATAATGATCAGCGCTCCTATTAATATAGATGCTGCAATTTTGTTTGATTCTCTACTATTCATCTCTTATTTACCTTTGACTAATAAAAATATTAATCTATTATTTGCATTTGATAATCAGATATATCGTAGGCGAATGTAGAGTTAATGGAAATGGGTGGTTTATATGTCATGTACATATATTACTCCTGGTTTTATCAAATATTCGTATATACATCTCTATCGATATAGCGCTTTTGTAAATAATGCTAGGAATTTCATTGTATACTCATGCTCCTTCCTTATTACTTAACTCCGCTATATCAACATAGATATATTGCTATATATAAGTCAAGAGTTGGTGTGAATGAATTTAATGTAATCTGCATTATATAGCTTATCACTTCCAATCTTTATGCCTAAGAGTCATATCTTTCGATTAACCTACTTATATTTGGATTATGACAGAATTGCTGAAAATTGCTACATGGAATGTAAACTCAATACGCACTAGATTGCCTCAAGTGTTAGATTGGATACAGGCAAATAATATAGATTTACTATTGATGCAAGAGATAAAATGTGTCGATGCCGGGTTCCCTTATTCTCAACTCGAAGATTTGGGTTATAATTGCTACGTTTTAGGCCAAAAAACATATAATGGAGTGGCTATTATCTCTAGGATCAGAGCAGATGCAATCAAAATAGATTTCCCTGAAAATAATTGTAAAAACGAAGCAAGATTTATAGAAATTGAGCTTCAATCTCAAATAGGATATATTACCCTCGCTTCAGTTTATGTGCCTAATGGCGCCGAGGTAGGCAGCCCCAGTTTTCAGAAAAAATTGCAATTCTTAGATAATCTAAAATTTTATCTTGCGCAGAAATCCCTAAATCAGAAATATATCATTGGGGGAGATTTTAATGTCGCTCCTGAAAACACAGATATATATTCTCCTGATGAGTACGCCGAATCTCTTTTATTTACAACGCTTGAAAGATCTAAAATTAGAGCTATAAAATATTCAGGGTTTGTTGATCCTATGGTATTATCTGATAAAACTCATAATTATACCTGGTGGGATTATAGGGCCGGGGCTTTTCCAAAAAACAAAGGCGCAAGAATAGATTACTTTTTGGTGTCCTCGGATTGTATCAACAATATTTACGAGGTTGCCGTTGATACTAATGCTAGGGCAAGAGAAAAGGCTTCTGATCATGCGCCTGTAATTTTATCGTTAAATTAACTTCACAATAATAATATTATGACAAAAGAACAAAAAAACTTTATAGCCGGAATAATTGGGAATATTTTAGATAGATACGATGTTGCTCTTTACGGCCTCATGGCGAGTTTTATAGCTCCGAATTTTTTTCCTGATGACAATCCTCTAATTTCAACTATTAAAGCTTACAGTATAATGGCGATAGGTCTTATTACTAAGCCGATAGGATCATTTCTTTTTGGATATCTTGCTATGACAATAGGGCCTAAAAATGTTATGATAGTCTCTTTGGTTGGCGTTGCTATTGCAACTGGATTAATGGGATGTGTTCCATCATACGATCAGATAGGACCTTTATCAGCAATCCTCTTTGTTGGCGTACGAATAATTCAAAGTATATTTGCGACAGGAGAGAATGTGGTTGCGCCATTCTTTATCATAGAAAATTCTCCTGAAAAGAAATATACACGCTCAAGTGGATTATATCATTTTTCTACTATGCTCGGCGTTTTATGTGCATCGATAGCTTCTACTATTGTTAGTAAAACTAGCGATCCTTCATTTTATTGGAGATATGCTTATTTTGTTGGCTTTGTTACTGCTCTTGCGGGGCTATATTTAAGAGTTAATGTTATTGTAGATGCAGTAGCATTACCAGTTAAAATGAGCGTTGGGGATATTATAGGCAAAATTCGAGATAATAGATTTACAATGATTAGAGTAGCTCTTGTATCTAGTTTTTGTTACATTACTTATACTATTCCTTTTATATTTATGAATATTTTTATACCAGAGCTTACTGGTATCAATATTTCAGAAATGTTGCAGCTCAATACTTTTTTACTTATTTTGGATACAGGATTAATCCCTATTTTTAGCCTTGTGGCTGAAAAGTACGATAGAAGAATGTTTATGGCAAGCATGAGTATGTTTACAGCCGTCTCTGTGCTTCCGTTATTTTACTTTTTACAAGATGCAAATTTCATGTATGTAATGTTCGTAAGGCTAGTAGTAATTCTTGCGGGGCTTGCTTTTCTTGCGCCTATACATGCCTGGTTTTATACGCTTTTCAAGGGTAGGGATAAGTATTTACTGATTGGAATAGGTAGTGAACTTGGCAACGAAACTCTGGGCAAGAATAGTACTGTGATATGCTTATTTTTGTGGCACTATTTTAAAACTCCAATAGCCCCAGCATTTTATATCTTTTTTGTGGCTGCCTTAGCTACATTCGCACTAATTGGAATGGAGAAAAAGCATCCAAGAGCTAAGTGATTTTTAATGTAGTGATATGAAAACTGTAAGTGGATTCTCTGTTTTGTATCTATGAAGTGGTTTTACTAGGTAGAGGACCTCTTTAGCCGTCGGATTTGACCCTGCTGAGACATTGCGTAAAGGTGGATGTAGTATTATCTAAACTTATCAGATAAGTAATAAACAGTGACCACTCCCTGATGTTGATTATAGTCCTTAGGAAATACACGCCCTAACAAACCAAGAAGCCCAATATAATGATAAACGAAAATATATGCTTTGCCAATACAGAAATTTTAAAATTGCATAAGGGTAATTTATATTAGCTCTAGTAATGATTTTGATAATTTTATTGATCAAATTTTGTGCGATAGTAAAGTTTTATACTACGCACTGCTAACAAAGCAGATATGAGCTCTGCCGAAAAATTATCAGATGGCATATATAATTGCTATATTATACAAGATAAGGGTATTTATTATCTAATTAATAATATTCCTGTCATCTAAGGTAGAAAAAAATAGACTAAAAAGACTTTAGACATTTTAAAACCCCTGCCCTCGGGCTTATGAGGCTCTACTCTTTTCTCTATGGAGAAAAACGCTATTTCTTAGAGCGTCCCAAGCTACTATCGCTCTTGAGCACCATAAATCTTCGGGATCTCAAAGAAAATAATGCTAGTAGGTCATTTATCATCAGCCAAAAAAACCATCATATTAGCCTTGTATCTATTTTTATCTGCGTTATACCTAGATTTAGAGACAAGTGGCTTATAACGCGATGCATATAATTTATTGGAAGGAGTAGTGAAACCACGGTATTTTTGTGTATGAAATTTATGTTGATTAATATTATTGGCTATTTTTAGTACTGACTCTTGATACTTTGTGCCTTTTGTAATATCGGATGAGTGGTAATTTGCAACAGCCTTTTTCCAAGACTTATATTGCTCGAATTTTTCCCTTAGGAATATAGCGCCATATTCTACGTTTCTTTTTGGCTCAAAAGCATCTGCGATAGATTTAAATTCTGAGCCATGGTACAATAGACTAATTTGCATACATCCTACATCTATACTTTTTTTACCCTTATTTTGTTGCTGTATAACAAAATTAACTGCATCAAGCTTTCTGTCAAAATAATAGCCCTGACCTTCAACATTCACAGCCCATGGCCAGGGTATTGCTTTCTTAAAATCTTGGTGATGTCTACCACTTTCTTGCAGAGAAATTGAGTGAATAAGATCTTTAGGTATATGATATTTTTTTTCAAATTTTGCAAAATAAGCAACACATTTACTAGATTCATTAATGAGATACATAGATGATGGCAATTTATCTGGACGCGCTGCAAAAACAATGCCTGAACAAAATACAGTAGATGTATATAGCAATAAAAGTAGTATTCTCATAAGATTGGATTATAAATATGAGATTTGTTTTCTCAAGTTTATTGCAGCAAAATACTAAAAATAATAAAAAAATGATGCTCCAGAGCTTTAAAATTAACTAAACAATAACTATATTTAGATTCAGTAACAATCAGTAACACAATGAGGTTAAAATTATGACTCAAAATACTAAAAAATTCACAGCAGAAGTTGGTAAAGTTCTTCAGCTAATGATTCATTCTCTGTATACAAATAAAGATATTTTCATTAGAGAGTTGGTGTCTAATGCATCTGATGCATGCGATAAATTAAAGTTTTTATCTCATACTGATTCATCCTTAATTCAAGAAGGTAGTGAATTTGAAATATCAATTGCAATAGATAAAGATAAGAGAGAGTTGATTATAGAAGATAATGGCATGGGCATGAGCGCAAGTGACTTATCAGACAATCTCGGCACCATCGCAAAATCAGGAACTCAAGATTTTTTTAAAAACCTAACAGGTGAGATGAAAAACGATAGTAACTTAATAGGGCAATTTGGAGTTGGGTTTTACTCTGCATTCATGGTTGCTGATCACGTTACTGTATTATCCAAAAAAGCTGGCGCTGATGAAGTAAATGAATGGTTTTCTGAAGGATCAGGAGAATATACTATTACTCTTATTGAAAATAGTGATATGCATAGAGGTACCAGAATTATCGTCAAAATCAAGGAAGGGCTTGACGAATATTTAGATCATTTTAGGGTCAAACATATTGTTAAAACATACTCAGATCACATAGAAGCCTCCGTATATTTTGTAGAAGAAAATGGTCATAAAAATAAGGTGAATTCAAGCTCTGCATTATGGACAAGAAATAAGTCTGACATTACAGAAGAACAATATCAGGAATTTTACAAGAGTGTTGCATATGCAGCCGATAAACCATGGGTTACTCTACATAATAAAAATGAAGGGCTTGTAGAATATACCAATCTTTTATTTATTCCTACTAATAAAACTTTTGATTTATTCCATCCAGATAGAAAAAGACGAGTCAAATTATACATCAAAAAAGTCTTTATTACTGACGAGAATGTAGATCTAATTCCTCATTATATGAGATTCTTGAGAGGTGTAGTAGATTCACAGGACCTCCCCCTAAATATCAGCAGGGAGAGTTTGCAGCATAATGCCACGATAGATAAAATAAGGCAATCTATCACTAAAAGAGTATTATCTGATCTTGTTAAAAAGAAGGAATCTGATAGAGAAACTTATCAAATATTTTGGCAGAATTTCGGGGCAGCATTGAAAGAAGGCTTATGCGAAATTAATCCAGATCAAGATAAGCTACTAGATTGTTCATTATTTTACTCCTCAATGCAGAATAAATTTATTTCCTTAGATGAGTACATAAACTCCCTACCTAGTGATCTCGAAAATAAAGCCATATACTACTTAAGCGGCGAAAATCCCGAAAAACTAAAAAGTAGTCCGCAAATTGAAGGATACTTAGCAAAAAATATAGATGTTCTTATATTTTGTGATCCCGTAGATGATTTTTGGGTGAATGTTATCAATAAATATAAGGAGTACGATATTAAATCTGTCACTAGAGTAAATTCATTAGGAGGAGATAGTAATCTTGAAAATAAGAACGACACCGCCAATGAGTCAAAAGAAGATTTAGATACAAAAATCAAGATACTGAGTTTTTGCAAAGATACTCTCGGAGATTCCGTCAAAGAAGTCGTTGAATCACACAAACTAACATCTAGCCCTGCAGTACTTAGTGTAGGTAGCGGAGACATGGACATTAGAATGGAGAGATATTTAGTAGAACAGAAACAACTATTGAAAACATCTTCCAAAATTTTAGAAGTGAATCTGAAGCATCCAATTTTACAAAAAATCGTAGATCTTAGAGATCACAATATCAATCAAGCTCAAGATTTGATATGGTTGCTATTTGATCAAGCGTGTATTGTAGAAGGTGAGCCGATTAAAGACGCATCCGGATTTAGTAGAAGATTAAATTTATTAATAGAAAAAGCAGCTTAAGTCTAATGATCAGATAAATCTCTAGTAGTACACCTGCTATAATCTGTAAGATAGTTGCTCGACTATTAGAGATGTATCTTGAATATCGTACTTTTATAGCTGATATATGTATTATAGTTGCATTAGAGTGTCTCCATGATATTGTAGCTTCAGATAAAAAAGGTCTGGGTCAACATGTATTATCGCCTATTGTTAATTGCTGGAATCACTCTAATTACATACCCTTCTTTTGCAAATGTGACTCAGATCATTGATGCAGAGATTAATTGCGCAATCACGAAAGTTGCAGAGCCGATGCGTAAATCATCTGGTGTTAGGGATATAACAATCAAAATTATTGCTCAATCATCTCCGAATGCATTCGCTACTTACGGTAATAATATCTTCCTATCATCAGGATTAATATCGCTATTTGATGATCCTAATGTTGTAAGAGGCGTGATAGCTCACGAGATTGGCCACCTAAAGGCAGGCCATCTACTACAGATGAATAATCGCGTTGCTGCTAGTAATGGTATGATGGCATGCTCCATTTTACTTTCTGCTGTTGCGCTTGTATCAACCGGCAATACAGATGCATTATATCCGATAGCTTCTATCGCAACTCACACAAATGAGAGATGGAATCTCAAGCATTCCAGAGAAAATGAGTGCATTGCTGATTCTTCGGCTAAATCATTTCTTAATAAGGCTGGGTATAGCGAATACGGTCTGATCAAAGCATTGAGATATTTTCAATCCCATCAAAATATTCCTGAGACTGGAAGATATGATTCTACTCATCCTATAAGCCTTGACAGAATAAGAAGCTTAGAATTATCCCCAAGTAATCAATCTAGCAATGAAAACTCAGAATTATTATTTCTTTATCAGATGGCATCAGCCAAGCTTCGGGGCATTGAATCATTGAAGCCAATCTGCAATATTGATAATATTGATGCAAAAAAATATTGCATGGCTCATTACTATCAAAAAAATAATCGTACAGAAGATGCGATAAGGGAGATAAATTATTTGGTCAATAAATATCCAAATTACCCATTTTTTTGGCAAAAAAAGGGGGAATTATTTCTGAGTATAGGCTCTAAAGAAGCACTAGTATATTATAGCAAAGCCCTTAATTTATCTAGTGATGCGATATTAAAAATCGAAGAAGCTATAGCAAAAATTATTATAGAAAACTCCAAAGCTCATTTAAGTAATGCAATTGCTATTCTAGAAATTGGGCAGGGCGCACTCATACATAACACTACCATCATCAAGTACCTATCTCTTGCCTATGATAAAATAGGGGAAAAGGGAATGCATTTATACTATAGAGCTTTAGGTGAGTATTTAGTGGGGAATATACAGAGGTCCAAAAAAATAGCAAAAATCGCACAAAGATATGCTGGTAACAATGTTACCCTTACTCAAAAAATAAAAGATATAATTGATGAGGATATTTAAAAATTTTACTTTATTTATTTTGAGTTTAGGATATACCACTATTTAAATTATTACTTAAAAGAGGCGTATTATGTTCGATAGATATCGTGGATTGATATTTTTTATTGTTTTTGTATCATTTGTGGCATATATGGGCTTTAGGGATAGTAAAAACATCTCTTTAACTGTACAAAAGTCTGTAGACGCAGCAATGAGTAAAATAGAAAGCACTAATTCCTCTGATGTGATTTCATCTACAGAATTTAAAGCCAAAGTAGAGGAAATAGTCCATTCGGCTATAAAGCATAATGATGCTGTAAGGGAGATTATTACATCTGAAGTACAGAGTGCAATAAGTGACATTGCGCAAGAGCAAAATTTGGACCAGTTGATTCAAGAAAATAAAAATAAAATATACGATCTTACTAGTCCCTCTATTGGTAATGCAACTTCTGAGAACGTAATAGTATTGTTTGTGGATTATAATTGCGGTTATTGTAAAGAATCAGCCAAGGCAATAGAGAATATCATAACTAATGGTCAGGAAATTAAAGTAATATTTAAAGCTCTTCCTGTATTAGGTGCAAATTCAGCATATCTTGCAAAGATCAGTACGGCGGTATTTTTATCAGATCCATTGAAATATGAAGCTTTGAACTATAAATTCTTTGCAGAGACCCCAAGTACTAAAGAAGAAATAGATGCATTATTGCAAGAGTATAATCTTAATGTGACATCAATAACGCAACTAGCAGAATCACCTGAAGTCAATAAGATAATCACTGACAATGCTCTTCTTGCAAAAACTCTGCACATTAAAGGTGTTCCTGTTTTTATTATTCATGAAAAATATTATAGGGGATACATGAGTGTAGATAATTTGCTCGATATATTAATGAATACAAAAAAACCATATAGCGTGAATGAAGTAGATAGTAAAGATGGTACAAAAGAGCAAAATAACGAGAGTCATACTTCATCTAAGTCAGGAGAAAATGAGGATGTAGGCAATACCACAGAAAATCATCAAGATCTTTAAGAATTACATCAAAAGCATTAATTTGTGGTATAGTGGTGATTAAAGAATAGTGCCAAATCATCTATTATGCATTAAAAAGAATGTTTGATAATAAGTGCTTTATTAATACCATTATTCAAAGCTACTCTATAGAAATTGACGACATAAACCTTGACTATTCTTATATACATAATATCATGAAGCTTAGGAATCTTCCCTGTATCTATAATGTATAGTATTCTATGAGAGTATTAAAAAAAGTAATATATGCTGTTTGCTTAATGGGCCTTGTCTCTTCTAATGCTATAGCAATAGAGTTTTCAGAAGCTTTATCTAAAGCTTACACAAGCAATCCCAAGATTAAATCTCTACAATCAGATTATATATCATTATTGCAAAAATTTCCTGAGGCGATTTCTAGTGGATTTTTACCTGATATACGTTATGTACAACAGTCAAGTAATACAAAATCTAGATTGAGAGATTATCCTCAATTACCCGCTTCACGAAAGAAGAGTTTCTCCAAAGGCATTCAGGTGAAGCAAAATCTTTTTGCTGGTGGTGCTGGTATAGCAAATCTTGCTGCAGCTAAATATCAAATTGATATGGGGAGAATTAAGTATCTCACTAGTGAGCAGCAGTTTTTTATGGATGGCATCAAAATTTACACTCAATTTATTGCATCACAAGAGAAGCTAGAAGCGTCTAAAAGCTTTGTTTTATCTAATCAAAGACAGTACGAAGCAGAGCAGGAAAAAATGAAAGTGGGCCAGTCTACCTCTACCGACGTAGCATATGTGAAGTCACAATATTCTAAAGCCTTGTATGATAATGCAAGATATACGGCAAGCTTCGCCTCTGCAAAAAGTGCATTTATAGCATTTTTCAATTGCCCACCAGAAGATCTCAAATTACCTGATTTACCAGAGGGTTTGCCAGTAGATTATGACAACTTTAAGCAAAATGCATTGGCATCCAATTTATCATTAAAATATTTGAGTCTAAATCTTAAGGCTCAAAGAAGCGCTTTACGCTCGGCGCAAGCTCATCTCTTACCTACTCTAGATGCATCATTATCTTGTAATGAAGGGTATGATTATACTGTATCACCACCAACCTCCAAACACAAAATCAAATCCTATAATACCGCCCTAACTTTAAATGTGCCTATATTGAGTAGTGGAGGCGCAGAATACTCTAGGATCAGGGCCGAAAATGCGAAATTGCGCTCAGTAACCTATGCGCTTGATAGTACTAATAATCAGATAGATTATGAGTTAATTACTCATTGGGAAGAATTTGAGTCAGCAAAACTAGCTCTAACATTTGCAGAAGAGATGTTAGAAGCAAGGAGTCTTGCATATGAAGGCACTAAAACAAGCTTTGATGTTGGACTAAGGAGTCTACTTGATGTTCTAAATGCCGAGAAAGAATTATATGAGGCAAAATCTCAATTAATAGATTCCAAGCAAAATGTTATTGTGTCATCTTATGTAATTAAGTCAGATTTAGCACAGTTAGTTGCTAAAAATATGAATTTAGGTACAAAAATATTTGACCCAGAACTTGAATTTCGAAAAACTAAGATCAAGATAATAGGATTCTAAACTATAGGAGTTATAATGAAAGCAAACTATTTTACGCAACACGATAAAAATTCACAAGCCAGAGACATATTAGAGAAAGTGAATCAAGCGCTTGATTCAAAAAATCATAATAAGATTCAAGAATCTGAAGAAGATATTTTAGAATTAACAGATATGGCTTCATCAGCAGAAGATGATACATATAGAGAGCAAAATACAGTATCAGAAGATGGTAGGAATTTTAACTCTAGCTCTTACGATACTAACCCTAGTATAAATCAAGATTATGCAGAGAAAGAAATATACTCAGATACAACCAAGCCATTAGGTGCGCATGACCAGGATACTACCCTAAACCCTGCCAATGATGCATCAACAATTAACACTACATCAAATATGATCAAAATGAAGGAAAAAATGATTTCAGATACAACCGCACACAAAACAGTAGAATTATTTAACCAGTTAAAAACAACTGTAAAAAGCAAGATAGACTCCGAGGCAGTCAAATTCAAATCAGGGACAATGTTAGAAGATGTGGTATCGGATTTATTAAGACCCCATATTGTAGAGTGGCTGAATCACAACTTACCCGCTATTGTAAAAACTTGCGTAGAAAAGGAAGTAAAAAAACTATTACCATCAGAAGAATGAAAAAATTTTGTATCTATATTGCTATTATATTACTTATTAGCGCAGAGACTACCATAGCTGGTGATAACCCATCGCACAAAAGCGATGAAAAAAATCTATCCCAAGTCACCGAAGAGAAAAGTAAGACTTGGTCTTTACAAAAAGCATTCCAGGTATTAAAAGATTATATTTTTTGGTCGCCATTGAGTAATTCTGAGTTTATGAAATCGTTTTACGGATCAAAACATACGGAAACAGAGTTAACCAAAGACGAAAAATCTCAGAGCCCTGAGGAAGATTTGTTAAAAGCAAGCGCAGAAACTGAGGATCATCTACCGCAAGAGAGAGTAAATCACAAAACTGATATCGCCATAGGTGCAATTATCCCAGTAGAGAATGAGGACATTGTAAGCCAAGTTCCCCCGGAGGATTATGTGGATACTGATAATTTACACTTGCCTGAAATTGCATTAGAAGATACACAAGCTCTAGAATCAAGTAGTAACTCGCAATCTCCTACGGATGACAAAGACACTATCAAACAAACCCAATTTGCACTAGAAGAGAGCGGTCAAAATAAAGAATTTTTACCCAGCCAAAAGTCTAGCATAGATGAAGAATTAGATAAATCTACTGATGAATTTGATAGTTCTATTGAGGCAAAAGATATATCGCAAAATTCAGGTCACCTGCAAGAGAATATATCGAGCGCTGAAAATGATGAAAAAGAAGAAGAGGTTGCAATTCTTACACAAGAAGATGCCCAAGATGCGATGAATGATGATGAATCAAAGGAAAAAAGAGAAGATGATGATTCATCGCAATCTATAACATTAAAGCATGGAAGTCTGAAACCATTAGATCGAGAGCAAGTGCTTTTAGAGGAAGAAAAAACCAGAACCTATGAGCAATTTGTACAAGATGAAATTGCGATGTTACTTTTGCCAAGAGATGAGGTAGTGCTTGGAGAGATTACGCAAACCGGCAGAATATCATATATAGATTCTCATGCATATCTCAAAGTGTTTTGGCGAGAATTTTATCATCATAGTAGAGAGGCTGCAACAATATCTATAAATAGCCATATTGAATCTCTCAAAAAAACACCTCCGGTTCTTACTCTTGATCAATCAAAAGCTTTATCATCTTATTATACAAAAAGAGGAGATATCGATAATTTAAGAGTCACGCTTGATAATTCTAGAATTAATTTGGTAAGATATAGAGATAACAAATTCTTTCTATTGCGCGATGCTATAGATGCAGATCAATATAATTCTGTGTACTATCTTATTATGAGAAATTCTAATATATATTATGCCATCGAAAGCAAAGGTTGTATGAGGGATGAAGACTATATTAACCCAATTACTCTAAGACTCTTGCGCAAAAAATACAATAGAATATAATGCTTCTTACTGGTGAAATCTGATATATCAATTTTAGGGCCAAGAGAAGGAATAAGTATTCATTGCAATAAATACTGAGCTTGTATAATTTTTACATATATTCCGCAAAAAATATAGTTGATATCATTGATGTACTGAATATTGTTTTGTATGAGTATATATGAGAGTAAAAATCCTTACTAGTTTTCCAGAAATTTTTCCTGGACCTCTAGATATTTCTTTAATTGGAAACGCGCGTCAAAGAGGCATATGGTCTCTTGAAGTAATCAATATAAAGGATTTTGGGATCACTAGAACTCGTAGAATTGACGATACAACTTATGGCGGTGGTGTTGGTATGGTGATGTTACCCGAAGTGCTTGCAAATACTATCGAATTCGCAAAAAAAGATATGAATTCTCCTCAGATTTTTTACATGAGCCCAAGGGGCGAGGTTCATAATCAGGAGAAGGCTTTAGAAATATCTGGGTATCATGAAATAATATTTATATGCGCAAGATTCGAAGGGATTGACGAAAGAGTAATAGAGGAGTATAATGTCTCCCAGATTAGCATAGGAGACTATGTGTTACCCGGAGGAGATGTTGCGGCAATCGCAGTTCTTGAGAGCGCCATAAGGCTATTACCTGGAGTTCTATCTAATCAAGATGCTTTACACGAAGAATCTTTTAATTATAACGCAAATTACGGTAAACTTCTTGAATATCCTCAATACACAAGGCCAGCAGTGTGGAGGGAAAGAAGAGTACCAGAAGTGCTACTTGGCGGTAATCATGAGATGATTCGCAGGTGGAGACATACAAAATCTGTTGAGATTACGAAAAAGTTTCGCCCAGACCTCATCAAAAAAGATAGCTGTATAGATTATAGCGCTCAATATAAAGAAACGGAGAAATAACCATGAATATAATAGATAAATTTGAGCAGGATCAAATAACAAATTTGATCAGCGCAAAACAAATACCAGAATTTAGAGTAGGAGATACTCTAGTAGTTCAGGTAAAAATTTCAGAAGGTGTGACAGAGAGGCTGCAGTCTTTTGAGGGTGTAGCAATCGCAAAAAGATCACGGGGAATCAACTCTTCTTTTGTTCTTAGGAAGATCAGTTATGGAGAGGGGGTAGAGAGAAAATTCTTTGTATACTCGCCTCTAGTGCATACTATTAAGGTTACAAGAAGAGGTATAGTCAGGAGAAGTAAATTATACTATCTAAGGTCTTTAAGAGGTAAGGCTGCAAGAATTAAGGAAAAAATGTATTAGCATCTCAACTTTATTGTGTATTTCAAATCAAATCTACCACCTGGATTCAGATTTGTTACATAGAGCAAAAGCGATGCTAAACTATAATAAATTAAGAAAAAATATAGTGCTGATTGTATATAAAAAAAATATAAGATCACAGTCCCTAGATTGTTCAATTGACCAATTGTTTTGCTTGTATAGATTTACTTATTTAGAGCTTTATTATATTTACATTTTCTGAAACCTTATCTATCATTTGTTAATATAATAAGGCATTTATATGAAATTACTACGATTATTAGTGTTAATACAGACTCTTCTACCATGCATATCTTTGGGATCGGATTATCCAAAAGATCGGCACGAGATAGAGCGAGATGAAATGGGATTGATATTAAATAGAGATATCGTACTCTTTAAATCAGATAGTACTCAGAAGCAAAAAAAGTCACAAAAAAACCTCAAAACCAGAGCATTATTCTGGAAAGCTACCAAAGATGTGCTTAAGGATATACCTATTAATGTTTCGGATTATTCATCTGGGATAATAATAACAGATTGGTATATTAGTAGGTTTAGGCCTAATTATAGCTTTAAAATAGAGGTTACTTTAGAAGGCCAAGAAGAAGGTGAATTAGGAGTTAGGGTACATGAAAGAAAATTAGAAAAAAACCAATGGTATAATGAACCAGAAAATGAAAAGTTGGTATTGAAGTATAAACAAATGATCCTAGATCGCGCTGATCTCATTTCTAAAAGAGAAAAAAAATAGATGATAAATTTCAGAGATATAGATCAAAAGTGGCAAAAAATTTGGCGCCTCAATAATACTTTTGCTTCTGTACAAGATACTTCTAAGCCAAAGTATTATGTTCTAGAAATGTTTCCCTACCCCTCTGGTAAGATACATGTAGGCCATCTCAGAAACTATACTATGGGTGATGTAACCGCAAGATTTTATAGGGCTAAAGGTTATAATGTACTTTATCCAATGGGATGGGACTCATTTGGTTTGCCAGCAGAAAATGCCGCAATATTGAATAATAGACATCCAGAAGCATGGACATTAGAAAATATTGACTCTATGAAAAAGCAACTACTGAAGGCTGGGAATAGTTATGATTGGAGTAGAGAATTAACCACATGTGATCCAGGCTACTACAAACATGAGCAGGCCTTTTTTATACAACTCCTCAAAAAAGATATTGCATATCAGAGAGAATCTCTAGTGAACTGGGATCCGGTAGATAATACAGTTCTTGCTAATGAGCAAGTGATAGAAGGAAGAGGATGGAGAAGCGGAGCCTTAATTGAAAAAAGACTATTAAGACAATGGTTTTTAAAAATTACAAACTACGCTGAAGAATTATTAGAAGAGACATATAATCTTGTGGGATGGCCTGAAAATGTCCGCATAATGCAACAAAACTGGATAGGCAAATCTACTGGTGTAAATATTAGATTCAATATCAAGAATACTAATGAGTATGTAGAAGTATATTCTACAAAACCCGAGACATTATTTGGATGTAGCTTCATAGCCATTTGCTACGATCATCCGGTATTGGAGTTTGCTGCTGTATCAGGAATAGAAATTACTACATTCATAGATAAGTGCAAAAATATTTCAACTTCTCAAGCCGAAATGGATAAAGTAGATAAAGAAGGGGTGAAGATAAATCTAATTGCTTTGCATCCGTTTGATGAGTCTATAGAAATTCCTATATATATAGCAAATTATGTGCTTAAGGATTATGGTAGTGGCGCGGTTTTTGGGTGCCCAGCTCATGATGAAAGAGATTGGATCTTTGCGCAAAAATATAATCTATTAATTCAGCAAGTCATTACTGATACCCAGGAGTCTATAGATGTATCTTGCGCACCTTTTACGCAGGAAGGTACTATGATCAATTCAGATTTTCTCAATGGTCTATCATCTAAGGAAGCAAATAATGTTGTAATTGCAAAACTTGAATCGATACAAAAAGGAGAAGCAAAAACTAATTATAGACTAAAAGACTGGGGAATTTCAAGGCAACGATATTGGGGCTGCCCTATACCAATTATTTATTGCGATACTTGCGGGGTAGTGCACGAAAAAAATGAAAATCTACCAGTGACACTACCTACAGATGTGGATTTTTCTATTCCAGGAAATCCTCTTTCCACACACCCGACTTGGAAATACACGTTTTGCCCAGATTGTAGTGCTCCTGCAATCAGAGAGACTGATACTTTTGATACGTTTTTTGAGTCTTCTTGGTATTTTGCAAGATTTTGTAATATAAATGATGAAAAAATTATCAATAAAGAGGATGCAAATTACTGGCTTCCTGTAGATAAATATATAGGGGGTATAGAACATGCAATACTACATCTTTTATATGCAAGATTTTTTACCAAAGCTATGAGTGATGAAGGGTTATTAAATAAAAGAGAACCGTTCAAAAATTTGCTAACTCAGGGCATGGTGTTACATGAATCTTATAAAAATGCGTCTGGTGATTGGGTATATCCAGAGGAAGTAATAAAAACTGAAGCAGGCCTAACTCACAAAGATACTGGAGAAAAAATTACTCTGCTCAAAGTTGAAAAAATGAGCAAATCAAAAAAAAATCTTGTTGATGCAGAGAGTATTATGAGCTCTTATGGGGCCGATACTGTTCGATTGTTTATTTTATCTGATAGTCCGCCTGAAAAAGATCTGGAGTGGTCTAATGCGGGTGTAGAAGGATGCGCAAAGTTTATCGCTAGATTGCATCACATGAGTCAGGGCATTTTATCATATCCTAAGATGGTAAAAAAACGCGAAGATCTTATACATAAAACTCATAAAACAATAAAAGATGTTAGTATGGATATTGAGAATGCGCATTTCAATAAGGCAATAGCACGTATTAGAGAATTATTTAATTATGTAAATGAGGCTCTAGCTTGTGGAAAGGTTGATGACTCAATTGACTTTGCCTTTGAAGCAGTGATAAGACTTCTGAACCCCTTTTGTCCTCATGTTACTGAAGAAATATGGCAATTGTTACAAAAAGATAATATGCTCGCATTAAGCGCATGGCCCGCATACGAGGAAGAACTATGCGTACCTAAAATGGTAACCATAGCGGTGCAAATTAATGGCAAACTAAAAGGAACCATATCAATAGACCTAAACTCTAGTGATGATGTAGTTAGATCTTACGCTTCCAAAGATATGAATATTATTCATCATCTTCAGAATGTAAAAATTATGAAAGTCATAATAGTGCCAAATAAAATTATTAACTTTGTTGTACAATAACTATGAAAGCCTGCATTATTTTGGTTTTCATTCTTTTTTCATGCACTTCTTTGCGCGATGAAGATATTGCGCACTTACTATCTTCAATAGAACTTGAAGTTCCTCAATCCACTATAGAGGAATACGAATTTATGAATCATTTACAGATACTGCTCAATGCTAATACTAATACTGAAAAGAGGTATAGATTAAAGGTAAGCTTTTTAAAGACTAATAACCCAATAGTCATTCAATCAGAAACCGACACTACAAGACATACTATTATACTGGCAGTAAATTTTCAGCTATTCTACCAGGATATTGCAACGGGAGTCTCTAAAGAAACTTGTATATGGGCTCAGGCATTTAAGCAAATTACTTCTTATAATACAGTATTTTCTCCATATTCCACAGATGTATTAATCCAGCAAACTGAAGTAGATCTTTATCGCACAAGCGCAGAAGAAATCAAAAGAAGATTAGTGATGTTTTTGAGGCAAAAACAGATAAAATAAAATCATGAATATATAGTACACCAAGTACAAGATTCAGTGAGGCTTTTGATTTAAATATACTCCTGCACCAATCTATCTAAATACATGCGCAAAAGATGTGTTATGAAAAATAAAATCCAGTAATTTAAAACGTGCATTTAGTCTTAAGTGATACGGAGTAATAATTTCTTATTGTGTAAGTTAAGGGCTTATGATATAATTCACCCTTAATATTTACTAAAACATTATGTTACACAGTTTGTTAAATTTCGCCCCTAGAACATTAATAGCTCTTATAGTAGGATGCTTCATCGCCCTCCCCGCCTTTAGTCAAAATGACAGGGTATCAATTATTGTAGGGCAATCTATCATTACCCAAAATGAAGTAAATGCCAGAATCTTACTTTTAAAGGATTTATACGGGGTAAGTGATTTGGATGCTTCTCAGGCAAAAATGGCAACAAATATCGCAAAACAATCATTGATTGACGAGATGTTACTAGTCTCTACATTAAAGACTCGCAATGTCAATGTGCATGATGAAGAAGTGCAAAACTTTATAAGCCGGATAGAAAAGTCACGCAATCTTGGTGCCGGGTTTTTTAGAAGTAAGTATAAAAATAACCCAGCAATATACCGCTCCTTCTTTGAAAAAATCAGAGGAGAGGCTGCCAAGTCAAAACTTGTTTATGATATTGCAAATTCTGTAGATATTAATGAATCAGAAGTTACTGATTTGGCTCTAAGATATGGAAAGAAAGATGTGTTGCTTAATTTGCAGAAATTTACCATTCAAGACAAAGGAAAGTCTGGGCGCGATGTGCTGAAGAAAATTCAATCTACTTCTAAAACATGCAAGCCTAGAAATATCAACTCAAAAGTTAATCATGAGGTTATTGACAAACCCTTGTCTACAATGACCACAAAAGAACAAATTGCTGTCCGGGATATTAGAATAGGAGATTTTTCTGCAATAATCGAGGAGCAAGACTATCTTAGTATGTATCAACTATGTTATAAAAAACTTATAGATATCTCATCTGACGAACTGGATAATATTTCTAATATCGTGGAAAATAGAATGTTAAGCCTTAAATTTATGAAGTATATTGAAACCATTAGAAAAAAATCATACATTAAGATATTCTAATTATGCTAGACTCTATAGCTAGCTCCGCGAAAAGACATGGTATATTTCCACTCAAATATCTTGGACAAAATTTTATTTATGATACTAGCTTATGTAGAAAAATTGCTCGATCCGCAAATATCACCCCTTCAGACATAGTATTAGAAATAGGGCCTGGCACAGCTGGTCTTACAAGGGCTATTTTAGAATCATCTCCTGAGAGATTAATCACTATAGAAAGAGATACGAGATGTATATCCTTACTAAATGAAGTAAAGAATTATTACCACAACTTAGAGATTATCGAGGGCGATGCTCTTGATTTTTCACTCTCTTCTATTATAGAAAGATTTCATATTCCTAGAAATCAAAAGTTGAAAATTGTTGCCAATCTTCCGTATCATATTGCTACGCATTTAATAACGAAATGGCTGTATGATAGAGATAAAATAGAGTTAATGATATTAATGGTACAAAAAGAAGTGGCAGAAAGAATTGCCTCGATCGATTCCTGTAAATCTTACGGAAGACTGAGTGTGTTTTGTCAAGTTTTATCTCAGTGTAAAGTCCTGTTTGATGTCTCTAGAGAGTCATTTTATCCTCCTCCTAAGGTTACATCAAGCATCATCAAAATAGAGCCGAGTAATAAGGTAAATATTACCGATCAGGAGTTATCATTCTTGGAATCTTTGACTCAACAAGCTTTTTCCATGAGAAGAAAGCAGCTCAGAACAGGTATAAAATCTATATTACATGGTCATCAAATTAATCCAGAAATTCTAACCCTAAGACCAGAAAATCTAACGCCATTTGATTATTTTGCATTGGTCAAAAAACTCATGGCACAGATTCATGATTAGTAAATGAGATGAGTATTATTATGACTGATGATGGCTCCTTAGTCGATTTAAATTTAATTTTCTTGACTTAACCCAGTATTTTAAATATAAAACTCTCAATATCAGAGTAATTACTATCAAAAATGAGATGCTCATTCTACTGCATTGCAAAAGAAATAGATCTAAGAGGTTTTGCTAAGTCTTTAGAAGTAGAGGAATGTAGATTTTTAGATGATGTCCTATATGTTCAGATGAAAATATCCACATCGAGATATATAGATATAATTTGTTTCAAATTCGGTTCTATAATCTTTTGGGGTAGTAATGAAGATGAAGAAAGGGCTTTTTTAAATAATCATGCCTCTAAATTTTCTTGCGATCTCCTGCAGCACCCATCATTCGATCTTTTGCACTATAGGATAGATGAAACTTATGAAAAGACTTTCATTGAGGAAGAGGAGAATCAAGTTGTCTTGCATAAAGATTCCTTATTTATCAAACTCTCAATATCTCATGCACTTGCTCAGTCTGCTAAGTTGAATGTTCTGGAAAGCTCGGTAGATAATTTGCTCGCAAAAACAACTCCAATACATCAAGAATTGGAACAAACTGGGTCTATATCTCTTTCAAAAAAAGAGATCTCTAAAAAGATAGGTATGCTATTTAGTGAAAGATATTCCATGAATTTGCATAGTGATATATTAGATACACCAGAATTTTTCTGGAGAAAGCCGAAATACGAGCCTCTATATCTTGCTACTGCTGAATTTCAGGATATACAAATTCGTCATAATATTTTGCATCGCAGATTGAATGCAATTCATGAGCTTTATTCTATGCTGTCTAATGAGCTAAATTACATTAACTCTAGTAGAATGGAGATAATTATTATAGTATTGATCGCATGCGAAGTATTGCTTGGCATATCAAATCACGGATTATTAGGAAGATTCTTGTAAATTATATGAAATATTTACTCTTTGTAACATTCCTAACCCTTTCTTTCCTCCTGTCCTGCACGTCTGAGGAGCTTAACACAAAAATCAAAATAACAACTTGCGCAGATAACCCTCCTTTTGAATTTGTACAAGATGGAAAGGTGGTGGGTTTTGATATAGATCTTGTGACAGAAATTGCAAGAAAATTAGAAAAGCAAGCCGATGTTCAGAATGTAGATTTTACTGGAGTGATTTTATCCTTAGTGACAGGAAGGGCCGAGATAGCTATAGCAGCACTTTCTCCTACAGAAGCCAGAGCAAAGAATGTTGATTTTACTATACCCTACTTTGATACTGACATGGCAGTGATATATAGAAATGATACTAAAATAGAATCAATCGCAGATTTTGCATCCAAAACTATAGGAGCTCAATTTGGTACCACATGGGCTCAATATGCCGCAGAGATAGCAAAGGATCAGTCTCTTGCTTCCTCTGTACGCACTTTGCCTGATAATCTTGCATTAGTAAGAGAGTTAATCAATAAAAATGTAGATGTTGTAATTATGGAGCAATATCAGGCAACAAAATTCTCATCGGAGCAAAAAGGAGTAAATTTATTAATTCTACCTAATACTAATACTAAGTTTGCTATTGCGGTAAAAAAAGATTCTGCTCTTACTATTCAAATTAGTAAAATAATAGAAGAATTGTATGAGAATGGATTCATAGAGAGTCTAAAAAATAAATGGTTTTAGTGGTTATTCATGGACCAAAATCATTTCAAGGAAATTCTATCTAGATATCCAACGGGAGTCACAATTGTTACTACTTTTTTTGAGGGAAAGGAATATGGTCTGACAGCGAATTCTGTTGCGTCAGTATCACTTGAGCCACCATTATTATTGTTTTGTATAAATAAAAATTCAATGAGTTATAATGCACTGTGTAACTCAGATAATTTTGCAATAAATTTTCTTGCGAGTCATCAAGAAGATCTTGCAATCAACTTTGCAACTCCAGGTGCATCAAAGTTTATGTCAGCAAAATATACTAAATCGGATTATGAAATCCCAGTTTTTGATGATGCGGTTGCTTATATCATACTAAAAAATTATAAAATTTTTGATGCAGGAGACCATTCCATTATCATTGGCAGAACGCAGAAGGGTTACATCAATCAAAATATTCTTAATCCTCTTGGATATATAAATAGAAAATTTGTGGAAATAAAATAAACAAATCCCTAAAAGCTGTATATATAGCTTTTTTGAGTTGTCATTAATGTTTCTGCAAAATAAGTAAAAAACACTTGCAATCGAAATATTTTAGTACGATAATATCCTGGTTTAAAGCTTAATAAGGAAAATTTGCTACATATAGTTGTTTAAATTCAGAGTGTTTGGTATGATACAAAAATCTTTTTCTTTACAATTATAATCAAAAACCTTATTAACAAAGTATAACAATTTACTTATAGGAAAAATATGAGAGTTTTATTAATAGAAGATGACCCGAGTACAGCTCGCTCTGTAGAGCTTGCTCTTACTTCGGAGGGGATAATATGTGATATAGCCGAACTTGGTGAAGATGGTCTTGAAATCGCAAAAGTATATAATTATGACATTGCTATTTTAGATCTGATGTTGCCAGATATTGATGGTTATGAGGTATTACTCAGGCTCAGATCTGCGAAAGTAAAGATTCCTATCCTCATTCTTTCTGGACTTTCTTCTGCTGATCAAAAAATTAAAGGCCTTGGGTTTGGCGCTGATGATTATTTAACCAAACCATTCAATAAAGGTGAGTTAATAGCAAGAATCCAGGCGATAGTAAGAAGATCTAAGGGGCACTCAGAGTCAGTAATACGATTCGATAAAGTGGCCATTAATTTAGATACAAGAATAGTTGAAGTTGACGGCAGACCAGTTCATCTTACAAACAAGGAATATGCTATACTCGAGCTACTTGCGATGAGAAAAGGTACAGTCCTAACAAAAGAAATGTTTCTAAATCATTTATACGGCGGTATGGATGAGCCAGAAATTAAGATCATAGATGTATTTGTATGTAAATTGCGCAAAAAGCTAGCGGATTTAGCCGGGGGTACTAA
This sequence comes from uncultured Rickettsiaceae bacterium, assembly GCA_964351245.1. Classification (GTDB taxonomy): domain Bacteria; phylum Pseudomonadota; class Alphaproteobacteria; order Rickettsiales; family Rickettsiaceae; genus JANRKH01. The sequence continues at coordinate 61,643 of CAYGNF010000001.1, forward strand.
CTATATTGAAACTATATGGGGTAGAGGGTATATGCTAAAAGATTTTGAGTTTTTTGATAGCGGACTTACTCACCAAAGCGCTTAATCTAATATACTTAGAGAGAGTTGAGAGTTACAGTAACTAGAACCTTGATTAAATATTATGAGAGATTTTATTGATAAGTCCTTTAGTGCAAATTCAATATCTTGAGAATAATGATTTACTATAACTCTCTACAAAAGTCCTAACTGATTCTTGTGTTATATAGATTTTATATAATCTATTACTTGCATCAATAAGTATAACTTCATCTTAGGGGTAAAATTTAGTAAATAAACTAAGGTTCAGTTATTAAGATACATAATATACTCATCAGTTGAGCAAACAACATAAATGCATATTTAATTTGGTGAAGTAACTTAAACGGGATATGTGTATCATTTTCTTGTAAAGTAGTAGATCAGCAATGATAAAAAGTGTTTTAGGATGTTAGGAGTCAGATTGTCTAATACTAGTAAATTTAAAAACAATATTTTATTTATACTTATATTATCTATAGTATCTCTACTAGAGCTTATTGTATGTGGACTTGGAATACTTAGCGCTTACATTCCTAACTCTATGTTAAGCATAGTATTGAGCTTTGGCTTTTTAAACCCTCCAAGTCTGCTTGTTGTAGTTGTGTGTGTGATTTTAGTAGATATGGTATTTTTTACAGATGCTATACTTATGCATTCTTCTATACTCGTGGCTTATATATTCATTTCATCGTCGGTACTGAAAGGAAATATGAAATATAGAAATTTTCATATAATATTTTCTTGGCTTATTACTACTGTTCTTTATTCCACAAAAATTTTGTGGCTATACCTTGTTGATCAGAGACAAGATGTCATACTCTTAGCCATAAAAATGCTGATTACAATAATATTTTTTCCAGTATTTTACCTTATTACAGGTAAACTTATAAAATTACTTAAATGATCAATAATGATATAACAAGAAATCATTTAGTAACTAGAAGAACTTTTTTACTACAAACTAGTAAAATGAGTTTGTTTTTTTTGTTAATCTCCAGAATATTTTATCTTCAATTATACAAGGGATCTGACTATAAAATTTTATCAGATAAAAATAGGCTCAGTCTGATATTACTACCTTCCTTAAGAGGAATGATACTCGATAGATATGGAGTTGTCATCGCTGAAAATAAATCATGCTTTCTAATTAAGATAGACAAAAGACTTGAGAAAAATTATATCAAGTCCGCTGAAAGACTTTTTGATATTCTGGATTTAGAACAAAATATTCGTAATGAATTATTATTACAAATTAAAAAAACAAACAAAAGATTACCAATTACATTAATAAAAAATGCTTCTTGGCCTCAAATTGCAAAGGTTGAAGAAAATATTATATTACTACCTGGTATATATGTTGAGCAGAGCCAGATAAGGGATTATCATATACCCCTATCTTTTGCTCATATTACTGGATATGTAGGTAAAATATCTGAAGATGAGTTGATGGGTGATGGAGCTTATAGTTCGATGCAATTTAATGTTGGCAAATCTGGATTAGAAAAACATTATGAAAAAAATCTAGTAGGCGAAATAGGGTATAAAAAAATTGAAATAGATGCCAGAGGTCTTTATATCAGAGAGATAGAAAGGCAAGAAGCGATTAATGGCACGAATCTTGAATTAAATATTGATGCTAGATTACAAGAATTTATATACGGATTACTGCCTGAAGAAGGGGGTTCTGCTCTTGTAATGAATATTGAAAATGGTGATCTAGTATCATGTGTTTCAAAGAGAGCATTTGATCCAAATGAATTTGCTTCAGGAATAAGTAGTAAATCTTGGGCAAAAGTAAGGAATGATTCTTATAAGCCTCTAATCAATAAAATATGTTGCGCGCAATATCCTCCTGGATCACCATTTAAATTAATCACGATATTAGCTTCTCTGGAAGCAGGCGTCTCTACTACACAAAAATTCAATTGCAGAGGATTTATAGAGCTAGGCCACAGGAGGTTTTCTTGCTGGAAAAAAGAGGGGCATGGTTATATTGATATGACCGAAGCAATCAAGCAATCTTGCAATTGCTATATGTTTAATATTAGCAAAATAATTAAAGTAGATAAGATATTAGAAGTTGCACGAAGATTTGGTTTTGGCGAGAAGACTGGTATAGATTTACCGCACGAACTTCCTGGTTTTATTCCAGATACAGCTTGGAGAATTAAAAATTTTAAGTTTGATTGGAATTTAGGTGATAGTTTTAATATTGCAATAGGTCAAGGACCCATTCTTGTCACTCCTATTCAGCTTGGAGTCATGGCATCTAGTTTTGCTAGCGGAAAAACAATAGTAAGGCCACGTATCGCAAGAGATGCTGCAATTGTAAGATCTAATCTTGATATTTCTTCTCATCACATGGATTTTATCAAAGATGCCATGAGAAAAACTGTCAATGAGCCAGGAGGATCTGCTTTTTATAACAGATCAAGTATATTGAACTTTGCAGGTAAAACAGGAACATCTCAGGTAATATGTAAAAAAAATGCTCAAGATGATTTAAGTAGAAGTAGCATTGCTTGGGAAAGGCGAAATCATGCATTATTTTCTGGTTTTTTTCCTGCGCAAGAGCCAAAATATGCTGTGTCTATTATTATCGATCATGGTGGTGCTGGGGCCAGGGTGGCCTCTCCTATCGCAAGGAAGATAGTCGAATTTTGTCACTCATACAATGTGTAGTAAGTATCAGATACTTCATTTACTCTTAGGCTTTGATAATACTTCTATTATGTCATCAAGTTGTACATAACTATTAAATTCTATAGTGATCTTACCTGCAGAGCCGTTATTTAGGATACTGACCTTAAGGCCTAGTATCTCACTCAATGATGCTTCAAGAGACTCTAAATCACTACTTATGGTTTTTTTGCTTAGGGACCTTGCATCGACTGAGTTATGCTTTAATGTAGATGCAAAACTTTTAACCAAGTCTTCTGTTTTTCTAACACTGAGATCCTTGTGCACAATTTCTTTTGCTAGTAATTCTATTTTTTCATGACCTGCTATCACTTTTGCGTGGCCAAAACTAATTTTACCCTCAATTAAATATTTTTTTATAGAGTCAGGCATGGATTTTATTCTTAGCATGTTAGCAACATGGCTTCTACTTTTACCTAGAGATTTAGATAGTTGCTCTTGACTATAATTATATTTATTCATCAATTCATAGTAAGCCGATGATTCTTCTACTGAGTTTAAATTTTGTCTTTGTATGTTCTCTATTAAAGCCTGCTCTGCTAATTCTTTATCGTCTAAGTCTTTAACCATAACGGGTACTTCATCAAGACCAGATAGTAGAGCGGCCCTCCATCGTCTTTCCCCAGCGATAATTTGATATTTATTCGTGGTCTTATTTTTGCGAACTATAATAGGCTGTATAATTCCATGCTGCGCTATAGAAGATGCAAGTTCTGCAATCGCATCTTCATCAAAAATTTTTCTAGGCTGAAAAGGATTTGGCTCTATATCCTTAATATTCATAAGAAAAGCCCCGTATGACTTCTTATCTGAATCAGAATCTATTTGTTGGCCTATTAGGGCTGCAAGTCCTCTACCAAGTCCTTTATTTTTCACGATGAATCTCCATGGGTAAATCTTCTAATCTACGAAGCAAGTAATCTCCTTCAAGTAATTCTGACAATATATTGAGATCTATATTACCACCTGAGATAATAATGAGTATGTTTTTTCTAGCATCTTGGGCCTTGATCCATTTATACGCACCGGCCATACTAGTTGCGCAAGATGGTTCGCATAATATTTTTAGAAGATGCATTAGCCATATCGTCCAATACTTTATTTCATCTTCGCTCACTAACACAAAATCATCAAGTTTTTTTATATATTCAAATGTTCTTTTTGATAAACGCAGTGTTCTTAAGCCATCAGCAATTGTATTTGGAGAATGGGTAAATTGATATATTTCTCCTGTATTGCGAGATCTATAAGCATCCCCAGCGATTTCTGGCTCTACTCCTATTACCTTAATGCTACTATCAAATCTTTCTTTTGCAAGATAACATCCAGATAATAAGCCACCGCCTCCGCAAGAAGCAAAAATTGCATCAATTTTATCTTCGGACTGAGTTAATGCCTCAAAGCACAAAGTTGCATGACCTTCAATAGTACTCATACTATCTGATGGATGAAGATAGTATAGTCCGTTTAAACCATCATAATGCGCTCGATTTTCTGCCTCTATTCTTGACTGAGTAATGATGATCTGGCCTCCGAAACTTATTGCTTGCTCTTGCTTGACTCTGCATGTGTTTGATGGCAAATATATTCTTGCATTAATGTTTAGTAATTTGGCGCAATAAGCTACAGCAATTCCGTGATTGCCAGTAGAATAGGTAACTACATGAGGAGGTAACTCCCCTCTCTCTTTTAGAGATAGGAGGTGATTTAAAGCCCCCCTAATTTTAAATGCCCCAGTTTTCTGCAGTCCCTCAGCTTTGAATACAAAATTATGTCCAAAGATTGAGTTTAATCTTTGTGATGTAATGAGAGGTGTTTTGTGCAAAAATGGTGCTAAACGCTCTTGGGCTTTTTCTATTTGCGACATATTGAAAATTATTTAGTAGTAGTAATTTAGACTTATTGCACTTGAAATGACTAATGCTAGACATTATATTGATATAAAATACATTAGTCCAATGACAAATTGTGATACACTAGAATAAAATAAGTAAAAATTACTTACTTGATACTAGAAATAACTTTTAATACTAGGTATAAAATGATACATGAATCTACGCTTCCACTGATTGCGCTAAAGGATGTAGTGCTTTTCCCTGGCATGATAGCGCCAATATATGTAGGACGCGAGAGGTCTATCAAAGCAATAGAAAGTGCAAGGTCAGGTAATACTGATTTATTTCTCACGACTCAGATTAACTCTAGTGACGAAAATCCCAAAATCTCAAATTTATATACTGTAGGTTTGCTAGGTAAGTTATCACAAGTAATTAAGCTCCCGAATAATCATTTAAAAATATTAGTTGATGTTACGCACAGAACTCAGCTCAAAAATATAACTTATAATAACGTATATTTAGCAGCATCTGGCACTATACTACAAGATGAGGAAATATTTGATATTGAGGATCTCAGCGCGGCATCATCTCAGCTTGTGATCAATTTTTCTGAATATGTCAGAATGAATAAGCGAATAAACCCTGAAGTACTCAATGCGTTTGCTGATCAAAAAAATCCAGCACATATCACAAATTTAGTATCATCTCATTTGACATGTAAAATTCCCGAGAAACAAAATCTACTCGAGACTCTGGATATTGCGGATAGAATCGAAAAATTAGATTCTCTTATACAAGCAGAGATGACTGCGATGCATACAGAGCAGGTAATAAGCCAGCGAGTAAAAAAACAAATTGAAAAATCCCAGAGAGATTACTATCTCAATGAGCAAATGAAGGCTATTCAAAAAGAGATGGGTGACCAAGATAATTCAGACTCAGGAGAATTTGAGAAAAAAATTAATAGCCTCAGTCTTTCTAAAGACGCTAAAGAAAAAGCGCAGAGTGAATTAAAAAAGCTTAAAACCATGAACCCTATGTCTTCAGAATCTGGCGTAGTTAGAAATTACCTAGAGATTTTATTAGGGCTTCCATGGGGTATTTGCGATAATACTAAGCTCAGTGTAACAAAAGCAGAAACTATCTTAAATAGAGATCATCACGGTCTTGAAAAAGTCAAAGATAGAATATTGGAATATTTATCTGTGTTACAGAGGTCTAAAAAAATCAAAGGTACGATATTATGTCTAGTAGGCCCTCCTGGCGTCGGAAAAACATCTCTTGTAAAATCTATAGCAGAAGCAATGGGTAGACAATATATCAAATTCTCCTTAGGGGGCATAAAAGATGAATCTGAAATCAGGGGGCATAGAAGAACTTATCTAGGCTCTATGCCTGGCAAAATATTAAATCTTATCAAAAAAGCCAAAACCTCGAATCCTGTTATGCTGCTTGACGAAATAGATAAAATGAGCTCAGACTTTAGAGGTGATCCATCTTCTGCAATGCTAGAGGTTTTAGATCCAGAGCAAAATTCACATTTTTCAGATCATTATCTAGAAGTAGAATATGATTTATCAAATGTTGTATTTATTGCAACTGCAAATACACTCGAGATGCCAAGGCCGCTGCTTGATAGACTTGAAATTATAAGAGTTTCAGGTTATATTGAAGATGAAAAGATGCATATAGCAAAACAACATTTACTGCCTAAAATATTTGAGCGTCATAGTATCAAAAAGGGAGAATTGTCTATAGAAGACTCAGCATTACTAGATATCATTAGGTATTATACAAAAGAATCGGGGGTGCGTAACCTTGAAAGAGAATTATCTAAGGTAGCACGAAAAGCTTTGCGTAAAATTCTGACAGATCGAACTACCACTTCCATCAATATCGCATATAAGGATTTAGAGGAATATTTAGGGGTGCGTAAGTATAAATTTGGAGAATCTGAAACCGAAGATCAGATTGGGCTGACTACTGGCCTTGCATATACTGAAGTTGGAGGCGAGACATTATCTATTGAAGCGGTACTTGTCCCGGGTAAAGGAGAAATAAAGGCTACTGGTAAACTTGGGGACATAATGAAAGAATCTAGCCAGGCTGCTTTTAGTTACCTAAGATCGGAGGCTGCTAATTTAGGTATAGATATTAGCGTACTAGAAAAATATGATATACACCTACATGTACCAGAAGGAGCAGTACCAAAAGATGGTCCATCAGCTGGAATAGGGATATTTACCACCCTGGCCTCTTTATTGACTGGCATCCCCGTCAGAAAAGATGTAGCAATGACTGGTGAGATTACTTTAAAGGGCAAGGTACTTCCTATTGGGGGATTAAAGGAAAAATTACTTGCTGCGTCGCGCGCAGGTATCAAAACTGTCATCATACCAGTTGAGAATATTAAGGATCTCAAGGATATTCCGGATGTAATTAAACGTAATATTGATATCGTGCCTGTAAGTAAGGCTAATGAGGTGATACCAATATCACTAGTACAAATGCTGAATGATACAAGTCCGAGCGTGACAAAAAATCATACATCTTTTATAGAAGGCAAGGAAATTACAGATCAGTATGTACGTACATAACATATATTGGACTCAATAAGAATGCATAAAGTAGGGCAGTCTGATGTACTCATAATAGGTGCCGGGCCAGTAGGATTATTTGCTGCATTCAAAGCGGGTATGCTGGGAATGAAATCTATCGTAGTAGATAGCCTAAGTGAAATAGGGGGTCAGTGTAGTGCCTTATATCCCGAAAAACCTATTTATGACATCCCGGCTTATCCAAAAATTTTCGCACAAGACTTAGTGCAGAATCTTAAAAAACAAGCATCAGTATTTAATCCACAATATTATCTTAATCACCAAATTACTTCTATACAAAAGAATGGAGATGGATTGATATGTACATCATCTCAAGGCACTGAATTTCGTGCAAAAATCGTTATTATAGCAGCAGGAGCTGGGGCTTTTGGGCCAAATAAACCTCCTATATCAAATATTACTCAATATGAAAATCAGTCTGTTTTTTATCAAATAGATAGAGTAGATAAATTTCATAATAAAAATATTGTAATTGCTGGTGGAGGAGATAGTGCAATAGATTGGGCAATTAACCTTGCAGATACAGCAAAACATATTTATTTAATTCATAGAAGAGAGAGGTTTAGAGCTAGCCCTGCAAATATTGATCAGATATATAAATTAAGAGATCTAGGCAAAATTGATATTTTAATACCATATCAACTTAGTGCTCTTGATGGAGAAGGTTGCAATCTAAATTCTGTAAGGATTACTTCTACAGATGGGAGGGAAAAGGTTTTAGAAGCCGATATTTTACTATCTTTTTTTGGATTGAACGCAGATTTGGGTCCACTTAAAAATTGGGGTATAGAGATCAAGAATAATTCTATCAGAGTCGATCAATCTACTCAGATGACAAATATAGAAGGAGTATATGCTGTAGGAGATATATGTCATTATCCAGGGAAATTGAAGTTAATACTTGTAGGTTTCAGTGAATGTGCTGTAGCATTACACCACTGTTACCCAAGAGTATTTGGAGGAAAAATGATGCATTTTAAACACTCTACCTCGATGGATACTAATGGTTTTTTTGGCTCATAATCAAAGGGGTGAATTTTAGTACTCTTCTTATAGCATGAGTATTACGGATTGAGGAGTTTTCTTCCAAGATTTCTAAAAAGAGCAAACTTAGACCTCTCCACTTGCCTAATCTGCTATGTTAAATCTTCTGTCGAAATTTCACCAAGTACCTTTGATGGGTATAAGCCTTCGGCAAACCCTTCCCAAGCATTACAAAAATTATTCGCAAATTCTGAGGCTTTATCATATATATTTAGTAATGTTGTATAACTCGATAAACACATTTTGCATAGCTTCGGAGCAACAAACTTAATAGCCTCTGTGGCAGAAGGTCGGTAAGAATCAATCATAGAAGGGATATGTATAATTGGCTCTACTGGAAACTCTGAGGCATTACTATTAGAGCTGAGTTTTGCTTCTAGAGTTTTATATATATTCATCAGATAATCTTTATATAGTCCCACCTGCCACTGATTGTTTTCTACCAAACCCTGACTATTTTTAAAATGTTCATCGGAATGATGAATCATGAGATTGCGTAGATCGCTCAAAAGATTCTGCATTAGTGATGTAGATATCGCAGGCATATTTTCTACGGCGGGGTATTGATTCTCATATACTTGTCCAAATTGATCTAATGCTGTATTAATAAAGTTGGGTTGATTATTAACAACCGTGAAGTTATCTTTGATATTCTCTAGAGTAAAATTACATTTCTCTTGTTCGTGCACTTGCTCTAAAAGCTTCTTTGATCCTGGATTTTCCATAGTAATTGCACTGATAGATTTAAAATGAATATTTATCGTATCCTTTGAATTATGAAAATGTAAGCAAGCTGCATCTGCTAAAGCAGCCCCAAGCGAGTGACCCGTAAAAATTAACGAGTATTCTTCAAGATTTTTATCAGAGAGCTGTGAGTGAGATGAAGATCCATTGAGATTCTCGATAAATGATTTTATAAATTTTTGCACTCCTCGTTCATATTGGGTTGGCATTATTCCGGCCGCAATCTGTAGATCATTTATTGCATCTTTTATTATATCTATACCTTTACCTGGCAAGTTCGTATAAAATAAATTATTGCATTGCCAATCTTTACTGTTGTATTTTGTACCGGCGCATACAAAAGATATTTGCTTTGATAATTCATTGATCCATATTTGTCCGTAGAATCCTCCTGTATTTTTAATAGATTTGGAATCCTGAACAAATTTCCATCCATCCTTTTGATCGTAAGATTGCCCATAAGACTGTAAAACTAAATGATGCAATGATTGGATCATTTCAGAATCTACCGGAGTTGTTAATGACTCCTGATCTTCCCAGGAATCTCGGGACGAATCAGTACAAGCACTTAGAGAATCTGAGGTATATAGAGTATCTTCTGGGATATAGCGATGAGATTTTTGTATATTAGGCTCTGAATCATCTATTAAAGTAGACATACTATCGTTAGATCCAGCAGAATCAGTGAGATCAGTGTTAGAATCTAACTTTTTCGGGATCCCAGAGTGATGATGTTCTTGCATATTATCACTTTGACTCATACCATACATTTTATAGCAATGAGTATTGATATGTATATTAGATGCATTTTCTGTATCTTCATGCGTAGAAATGTATGAATAATTCTTAAGTATCATGGCTTCAGGACTCAAAACCCATGAATCATTGACACCTGCAGGACTAGGATGGTGTGCATAATCGTAAGAAGAAGTACCAGTATTGTAACCATCTGATTTCGCTGAAGGATTACTTTCTTGTATATTTGTAGGTGGGGTATTATAAAATGAATACTGCTCAGATTTACCTACAGTACAAGAGGGACTATTATCAAATAATTTTAATGATTTTAATGCATTAAGTGCCTTAAGAATCCTCGAGACGCAATAAGGAGCCTCGTTCTTTATCTCGTGGTTTGTTTTTTTCATATCTTACTTCATTATACATTCTATTGCACTTGCTACTATATACATTAATAAAATAAAGTAAAGTAAAATGCCCGTAGCGATAAAGCTTTTTTATTTTTTAGTAATATTACTTACTTAAATATAGTATTTTAGTAACATAAAGCGCCTGTATACATAACATCACATTTTAAACTATGATAGTGATTATAACGATATATGGCTTAATATAGATTTATATATGTATCTACGCCAGATAGCTTGACTTTGCTATGAATTTTATGCATTATTCGTAAGTCAATTGATTTCGAAAAGTAAGACACAAACCAAATGCAAAATAATAATACCTTAGTTAGTAAGGAAGAAGTACAAAAAATTGCAATGCTTGCAAGGCTTAAGCTGGATGATAATGAGATAGAATATTTTCAAACACAGCTAAGGAATATAATGAACATGATAGATGTCATTGCTGAAGTTGATTGTGATGACATAAATTCTTCTATGAACGTTGATTCAAAAAATATTGGTCTTATGAGAGAAGATAAGGCGATTCTTGAAAATAATATTGATGATATTTTTGCTAATGCACCAGGAAAAACTTCTGCTATTTCTCAAGAGATTAAAAACTTTGTAGTTCCAAAAATGGTTGAATAATGAGTAATCTTACAAAATTAAGCTTATGCGAAGCCCTTGATGGCTATGCGAAGAAAAAATTTTCTGTCACAGAAGTGGTAACAGATACCATAAATCATGCCACGAAAAATAAACATATGAATGTTTTTATCACAGAAACCTATGATGCGGCGCTTACTGAGGCGAAAAATTCTGATATTTTGTATTCCAAGGGTTTACAACGAAATCTCGAAGGAGGACTTGTGGCAATCAAGGATTTATTCTGTACAAAAGGCGTTAGGACAACATCATGCTCTAAAATGCTAGAAAA
>CAYGNF010000002.1:0-64949 GCA_964351245.1 uncultured Rickettsiaceae bacterium
GTAGTTTATATTATAATTATATAAATTAATATAAGTATGGAAGGTATTTATGGCACAGAGTAATAAGGATCTGGAGAAAGTAGTAGGACCAGAAGTAGCAAAAAGCCTTACAGAGCAAACTAATAATAATACCAAGAAAGTAAATACCCCTACGCCTCCGCCGACTGATCCGCCTCCTAAGCCACCAAGTAAGCCTCCTAAGCCACATCAGCATCTTGAGATCGAGAATGTACGAGAAGATAAATACGAAGCTGCTTTGGGCTCTTTAAGAGAAGCGATCAAAGAGAAACCTGATAATAAATATATAAAAAGTTTATTGGATAAATTGCAGAAGGCATCAGAGGGAGATAACGATGAAGATACCAAAGAGTCAAGAGATGCATTAAGGAGTGTAATGCAACAGATAGACCACGCTGAGGAAAGAGACTGGAGACCTCCACCGCCTCCTGGACCCTCGCCAAACGAACAAAAAGCTGATGAGACGCCTCCACCGGTGCCAATCCTTGAAAAAATTAAGGAGTATTTTACTAATGCGTTCAATTTTATTAGGGAATTGGTATGGTTTGCCAAAAAGGATCCTGTGATGGACGAGTTTGTAAATGTCAAGCCGCATGCTGACGTAATACCCGACAAAGAGAAGCTTAATAAGATAAAAAACAACTTAAATGATCTTCTCAAACAAAAGAAAGATATAAAGACTTTATCTAAATTTACAGAGGATAATAATGAGACTGATTATAATACGCTTTTAGAGAATTATAATGACTATTTGATAGCTGAGCTTAATCCTACAAAGCTTCAGGAGCAGAACGTACAACAAAATGTTGTAGAAGAGCCTCAGAACAAGGAACAACAAGATGTTGTAGAGAGTCCGGCCTCTACTCCAGATACACCAAGAAACAGCACAAAAGTGCAAAAGAAGCAGAGGGGATAATTTGATAGATTCATCTTCAGATTTAATATGACGCTCTAGCGCTTTTTGATGATATTTTGACAAAGCCGTAGTATTGTAAAGCGTGAAATGTGAAGTGCTTTTATACAACAGGATATAAGACTTGCTATCTATAAAAGAGTTCTAAATTTGCTAATGAAAAATTAATTTGATATCCTCATTTAAGATAAATTATTATTGTAATTTTAGAATGAGAAAAGTAATCAGCGCATCCTTCTTGACTATTTTGTTTTGCGGGTTAAATGCACAAGCCGAAAATTCACAAGATATTTTTTTAAAATTTAGAGGGATATTTAGCGCAGTTAAAGGTGAGCAATCGGGTTTGCCCCAGCCATATACAACATATTCTAAATCAAAAGATGTGAGTGATAGAAAAAAATTATTCTCAAACTCTCTAGGCGCTGAAGTATCCTGCGGAGTATTTTGGAATGATTTTATAGCAACCGAAATTACTTCTGGTGCTCATTATTATAGACAAAGAGCAACTGCGATACAAAATCTGCAAGCAAGTTATATGAATAATGCAGTATTAAAAAAGGCAAGAGACATGATAGCAATTCCTTCATCTTTTGCCCTCCAGTACCATATAGCGCCATATGGAGCAATAAGGCCATATGTAGGAGGAGGCGTGCATTATACTTTTCTTATGAGTAGATCAAGTAATTATCATATTGGTAATGCTACCGGGCCATTACTTCAAGCTGGGATGGATGTAGTGTTTAAAGATGATGCTTGTTTGAACTTTGATATCAAAAGCTATTATCTCAAATCTAAGATCAAGTATAATAAAAGTTTTATTGTGAATGAAGAAGGTCAGGATATTAAATCACGCATAAGACTAGATCCGATATCTATAGGCATAGGTTTTGGCTTTAAATTGTAGAACATATTCTATACTCACTAGTGTTTCTAGGAGATATACTATTGATGTTTAGCGCCTATATTGCATTTTGATGATATTTTTGTTTACTTTGATAATATAGTTTTTTATTATCAAAAGCTGGTAAGATAAATAGACTCTAAAGGATGCTAACATCAGAAACAGTGAGTACTCAAACGCAGGAAGTATATTGCTCTGGAGCTGAGTATCCTCTTGACCATCCCAAGATATATTTAGAGATAGATAAAAAAATAGGTCATATCATATGTCCTTATTGCTCTAAAAAATTTGTACTAGCAACATCCAAATGACAAGAAAATCATTTATCGTTGCTGCTATTTGTACTATTGTTCAATATTACGATTATCATCTTTTTGGATTTTTTGCCGCAAGAGTGTCTAAGCATTTTTTTAGTCATGATGATGTTGCCGTACAGCTTATAAGAACCTATATGATAATGGCGATAGGAGTTATGGCAAAGCCTATTGGCGCTGTAGCATTAGGAAGAATAGGCGATATTTATGGAAGATTTGCCACTGTGATCATCAGTTTGTCTGGCACTGCAATCGCATCTTTTGTGATTAGTATATCCCCTGGTTACGAAAGGATAGGAATAGCCGCTGCTGTAATATTACTTTGCTGTAGAATGTGTATTGCCAGCCTTGTATCCTCTGGCACAGATGGAATACGCATCTATATTTTTGAGAAAATCAGAGCAGATAAGCAATGTCTTGGCAATGGTATGGTGGTATTTTCAACTCAAATTGGGTCTTTGATAGCCTCGCTTTCTGCTTGGTTTTTTTCCCTGGAGTTTATGCCGAGCTATTCTTGGAGAATAGCGTTTTTACTTGGTTCATTTTTCGGATTCTGCGCAATTTTTCTAAGACTATATTCTAAAATACAGAATGATGACAATAATAAAGATGACCCAGAATATGATATATATAAGGATCAGAATATTTTTAAAATCGCTATGCAGAATCGCGGTATCTTTATGACATCCGTTCTAACCGCGGGATGCATTGGCAGCACTTATCAGTTTATCATTATTTTCTTTGGCACTTATAATTTTGAGCTACTGAGGCTTGTAGATCAGACCCGAATGCAATTATATACTAGCATAGGAGTAGTATTATACATGATTTTTGCTGTTGTTGGAAGCGCATTTGCAGATGTTTTTGGTAGAGTGCTAGTTGCAAATATTGCATCAATTATGCTATTACTTCTGACTCTTTTGTTTAGTATATTAATAGCTTACGATAGCTTCTCTTTGAGTCTATATTTTTTCGTCATAGTAGTATTGCCGTTTGTTACTATGCCAGCCCTTACTTTCATGAAGCAAGCAATCCCCAAAGTAATAAGATATAGATTATTTAGCCTAGCTCATGCTTTTGGGTCTATTATTATCTCTGCACCTACTGCATATATATCAACATCCTTATACTACTACACAAAGCTGCCTTGGCTCCCTATAATGTATTTTATATGTACTATATTAGTACTATTTTTTTCCCTAAATAAGTTGACTAAGTTTACTAACATAAGCACTCAAAAATAATCACCTCATTTCTTTATGAATATATAGTATAAAGATTTTATGGGATCATTGGGTATTTCTATAAATCAAGTAGTAGCCTTTCTGGATTTTCTACAGCTTCTTTTACTTTTACAAGGAATGTTACAGCCTCTTTTCCATCTATCATTCTATGATCATATGATAGTGCAATATACATCATAGGCCTAATCTCAATTTTTCCATCAATTGCTACAGGCCTTTCTATTGTTTTATGCATCCCAAGAATACCAGATTGTGGTGGATTAATGATAGGAGTAGACATTAGAGAGCCATATACTCCTCCATTGGTTATTGAGAATGTTCCACCAGATAAATCTGCCATAGATAGCTTACCTTCTCTTGCTCTTTTGCCAAAATCAGAAATAGTTTTTTCAGTTTCTGCGAATGACATCAGATCAGCGTTCCGTATCACCGGCACTACAAGGCCTTGATCTGTACCCACGGCCACTCCTATATCATAGTGATTCTTGTATATTATTGTATCCCCATCAATTTGGGCATTTACAGATGGTATTTCTTGTAAAGCCTTTGTAGCAGCTTTAATAAAGAAAGACATAAATCCTAGCTTAACTCCGTGCTTCTTCTCAAAGGCTTCTTTATATTTAGAACGCAATGTAATGACGTTGTGCATGTCAATTTCATTGAATGTTGTAAGTATTGCGGCAGTATTCTGTGAATCTTTCAATCTCTGAGCTATGGTTTTTCTAAGCCTAGACATCTTTACTCTTTCTTCTTGAGGTGCATTAGGTAATGCAGGGCTACTAGCAATACTTGTGGATGAAGCAGCTGTGATGACATCTTCTTTGGTGATTCTACCAGCTTTGCCAGTACCGTGAATTAGAGAGGTATCTACACCCGACTCTGCCGCAATTTTTTGCGCTGAGGGAGCTAAAATGGGTGTATTTATGGGCTTATCTACATTAATAGCATTATTAGTAGAAGTCTCTGTTTTTTGCGTGAGAGTATCTGAGGGCTTAGCTGAGCCTATCGATACATGCCCTATTATATCTCCTACTTTAACTACTGCGCCATCTGCGTGCACCACATCTGAAAGAATTCCAGCTGCTGGAGCGTTAATCTCCAGAGTTACTTTTTCTGTTTCCAGCTCAAGTAATAGCTCATCTAATTTTAAGCTTTCTCCGGCTTTCTTGTGCCATTTTGCAATAGTTGCCTCTGATACTGATTCGCCTAAAGCTGGAACCACGATTTTTATAGTCATTTTATTCTCCTACTAATTAAGTGCTTTACTTATGATTTCTTCTTGCTCCTTTGCGTGCATACTAGCATAGCCAGTAGCGGGTGACGCAGCCTCTTCTCTACTGATGCACACTAATTTTGGAGCTTTTATTAGGTGCGCAAATCGTGAGTAGATAAAATGCCAGGCCCCCATATTCCAAGGCTCCTCTTGACACCATATTACTTCGTTCTTAGAGTTATATTTTTCAAGCTCACGGTTGAGAAGCTCAAGAGGAAATGGATATAATTGCTCTATCCTGATTAATGCAACATCATTTTTATTGCTTTTTCTCCTAGCTTCTAATAAATCGTAATATATTTTCCCGGTACATAAGACTATTTTCTTGATAGATTTTGCATCTAAATCATCAGCGATGATCTCTTGAAAACTTGATCCGGTATCAATATCTTCTACCGAAGAGACTGCAAGACTATTCCGAAAAATTGATTTCGGAGACATTACTATAAGAGGCTTTCTTATAGTGCTGAGTTGTTGCCGCTTTAGTAAATGAAAGATATTAGCTGGTGTTGTAGGATATGCTACTTGTATATTATCTTGAGCACAGAGTTGTAAATATCTTTCAAGTCTTGCGGAAGAATGTTCGGGGCCCTGACCCTCATAGCCATGAGGCAATAACATTACAATGCCAGAGCGTTGAAGCCATTTGGTTTCCATAGAAGAAATAAATTGATCCAAAATAATTTGAGCCCCGTTGGAAAAATCTCCGAATTGCGCTTCCCAAATTACTAATGATTTTGGATGAGACATAGAGTAACCTAGCTCAAAACCTAGTACAGCAAACTCAGATAGGTTACTATCGTACACTTCGTAAGTTACATCTGTATTTGTTTGAGATAAAGGTATATATTTAGCACCAGTCTTCTGATCGTATAGAACTGAGTGTCTATGAGAAAATGTCCCCCTTCCTGCATCTTGACCCACGAGCCTTATAGAACTTCCTTCATGAAGCAATGATGCAAATGCAAGTTGTTCTGCTGTGCTCCAATCTATTGTTTGATCCTTATTAAAATTTTTTGCTTTGGCATCAAATAATTTACGTAATTTGGGATTAATACTAAAATCTGCTGGGATACTTAAAAGATCTTCGAGTAATTTTTTCAACAGATCCTTGGGAACACATGTCTTGACATTATCCTTTGAATGGCCTAAGGCTTGATGCTGCAGTAAGTTTGACTTGTAGTCCTTCGCGCCCGAATATGCCTTCTCTAGCTTACTTGCAAAATCATTCTCAAAAGCTTGATATTTATTACTATCTGATACACCCTCTTTTTCAAGTTGATTTTGGTACAATATACCTGCGTGCTGTTTTGCTTTTATGATATTATACATTAGAGGTTGAGTATACATTGGCTCATCGCCTTCATTGTGGCCGTATTTCCGATAGCATATAATTTCAAGGACTGCATCTTTCTTGTATCTCATTCTATATTCAATGAGTAATCTAGTCGCCCTTGATACTGCTTCTGCATCATCTCCATTAACATGAATAATAGGGGCGCCAATAATCTTTGCGACCTCAGTAGAATATCTGGATGATTTATGTCCGTCATCAGGATTTGCTGTAAATCCAATCTGGTTATTGATAACTAAGTGAAAAATTCCCCCAACAGAGAAAGCATCAAGAGGAGACATTGCAAGCGATTCCGCAACTACTCCTTGACCGCAAAATGCGGCATCTCCATGCACAATGATAGTAATTGATTTAGCTCGCTCATAGTCTTTTTCTAGATCTTGAGTTGCTCTTGTTTTACCTGCTACTACTGGATTTACTGACTCTAAATGGGATGGGTTTGCAGCTAAGCTTATATGGATTGATTTGCCAGAACTGAGCGCTATATCATTTGAGTATCCCATATGATACTTTACATCTCCACTTATCCCATGTGATGGCGGGATCGCGTATATACCCATAAATTCTCCAAGTAAAGCCTCATAGGGTTTTCCAAGAATTTTTGCTAATACATTAAGTCTGCCTCTGTGAGCCATTCCAACTACTATAGTATTCACCCCAAAGTCACCTGCTGCACTTGTTGCTTCTTTGAGCGAAACTATGGATGTTTCTGCGCCTTCTACAGAAAATCTTTTGGCGCCAGGGAATTTTTTATGTATAAATTGCTCGAATCCAGCAGTTTCTATCAGATCTTGGAGTATTGTTAATTTAGCATTGCTAGAAAGCTCTACGGAGTTTAATTCTTCGAATCTATTATAAAGCCATAATTTTTCTTCGTGATTTGATATATGCTCAAATTCTACCCCGGTACTAGAAGTATATAGTAATAACTTCGGATCACTTGGGTCAATATTAAGCTCAGCAAGAGTTTTAGGTGTCTCAATATTGAGAGGATCTAATTTAGCCGCAAAATGGCCGTAATTTCTAAGAGAGGTAATATTGTAGCTAGCAGTATGATGAATTTGGGGAACCGCTTCAGTTGTATATTGATCCGAGGAGGCCTCTTGTGGACTAGCTATAATATATTCATGGGGTTTGCTCCATGAAGCTATGGATTTTTCTGCCTGATTAGATTGAAAGAAGATTCTCCATTCTTCTGAAACTGATGAAGGGTCTTGACAAAATTTTTCGTACATCTCTTCGAAAAAACTCGCATTTGATGCGTATAAGTAAGTGTTATTAAAAAAATTCTGTTCCACAAAGGTTCCTAAAAAATAATGTAGCACTATTATATAGCTATATCATATTACATAAGCTATATCTTTGGAAGAAAAATCAGCCTCAATATTACTGGCAAAATCAACTACTTGATAATTTTGATGCATACCTAGCATATACCCAGAGTACTATATTATTCTAGGGCCATTAGATTTGAAGTAAGCCTCATAATGATTACGGGCTTTTTCTAAATCATCTTTTGTATCTACTGAAATCGGTATTTCATCTGCCATGCATACTTCTATTGACATGCCATTTTCCAGAGCTCTGAGTTGCTCTAATTTTTCTTGTATTTCTAATGTAGATTGCCCTAGATGTACGAATTTTTCAAGACTTGTCGCATTAAACCCGTATATTCCAAGATGATATAGGAATGAATCTGCGCTATAAGGAATTTGGGCTCTAGAGAAATACATTGCGTAGTTTCTATTATCTACTACAAGTTTAACGTTACTTGGCTCTTTGGCTACCCCGTAATCTACCTGCACAGCAGCAGTAACAATATCGGCCTTTGTATTCCATAAAGTACTCAGAAAATTATTAATAGTAGATGGATTGATAAATGGCATATCGCCTTGTATGTTAACAATATATTGGAATTTTTCGTGATCTAGTATCTTTTTCCATGCGCTATATACCCTATCAGTTCCTGAAGCAATATTTGAATCAGTCATGATAGTTTTAATCCCTATTTTTTCTAATTTATTGCTAATTTCAACATTATCTACCGCAACATAAAGATAATCTATGCCTATCTTTTGGATATTAAGCGCCACATGCTCAATCATTGTTTTATCACCTATCATCGCTAAAGGCTTATTAGCCAGGCGTGTTGAACCTAAGCGCGCCGGGACAATTACCAGTGTTTGTTTGATGCTAGGGATGCGTTTTTGCATATAAAGAGAATGTTAAACTTATCAAAAGAATTATCGCATATTATATATGAAGCCTCTGGTCGAGTCATCTATATATTTATATTTAATTAGAAGAATGAGGATATTATAAAAAGGAGGATCAGATTAAATTCTATCAAGCTAAGAATTTATGGGCCCCGCTCTAAGGCTTTCTACTTTGAAAAAGCCTTAATTAAGCGGAGCAGAGTAATTTATTCAAGTATAATGAATGAATAAATTATAGGGCGAATCTTACGCCAGTTGTAAGAGCATGAGTAGCTAAGCGATATTTCATCTTCGCTTCATCAGTCTCTTTTATTTTTTTGAGCATACCATGATCTGCATATGTATATGCTACATCCATTTTAATATTATCAGCAACATTAAATGATGAACCTACAGTTAGTAAATAAGAAAAATTATTCTTAGATTTCCATTTGCAAGTCACCTCGCGGGTCTTGCCAACTTGCTCATTATTTCTAGATTCAGTCGAAGAGTTTTTATATTTAGCAGAGACATTTGAAATTCCAACACCTGCGCCAGCAAATAATGCACCACTACCAAAATCATAAAAATCATATAATCCTTTTAAGTGCAAAGATTTGATAATAGGCTTAACGGTAGTCTTGGCAATAGTACGAGTATCGTCTCCATTCTCAGATTTTTCGGTCTCATCTTTCTTACGTGTTTGAGATGTTCCAAAAACTCCGCTTAATGCTAGCTCAGCTCTTAGATTATCCATAACATAATATCCTGCACCTAAAGAACCAAGGAATCCATTGCCTGCTTTGACTTTTAGAGGCGTGACCGTTGATTCCCCATCTTCAGTCTTGTCAGTCGCTTTAAGCTTATGCGCAGGAGATATGGATAATCCTATATCACCTCTTAAGTAGAATGTTCCTTCGTTTGCCAAAGCAGAGCTTGCCAAAGTTGCAAGAGTTGTTGCTATAAGTAGTTTTTTCATATTTACAATATCCTTTTATTATTTTATTATTTCTTTAATAAGTTATAAATTATTCTATAGCAAATAAAATATTATTTACTACAAGAAAAAGGTAATATAGGACATTACTATTAAAGAGTCAAATGACTTTTTATGTAAAATAAAAAAACTTATAGATTTAGAAGCAGAGCCTTCCTTAATGTAAAAATATTATTTATATTCTATATCTTCGCTTATATCAGATTATCTTGCTGCCAGCAATGCATGAATTTTCGGGTATAATTATAGATGGTCTATATTCCAAAGGAATTTCCGCATCCGCATTTAGATGCTGCATTAGGATTCTTTACTTCAAAATAAGAGGCTCCGAGCTCTTCAACAAAGTTTAATTGAGAATTCTGCATAAATTGCGCTGATTTAGAGTCTATATATATCCTGACGTTATTTTGCTCAATAACAACATCGTCTGAGCGAGATTGATCTGTAAGCTCGTACTTATATTGCAATCCCGAGCATCCCCCTGCTTCAACCGATATTCTGAGCCCAGTTGAGTGGGTGCTTTTTTCTTGAGTCATTAATTCAGATACTCTTTTAAAAACACTATTTGTCACTGTAACTAAATTGCTCATAGAATTATTTTATTTAACTATCTAAAAATGATTCTATATTATATCATAGATAATAAGTTTTACTAGAATTATATGCTCGCACATTACGCCACAGATCCTAATCAAACAAGAGGTAGGATCTATTCTGAAAAACCTACGCCATATCGAAACGAGTTTCAAAGAGACAAGGATCGCATAATACATTCTAATACTTTTAGGAGGCTACAGTATAAAACACAAGTTTTCGTGAATCACGAGGGGGATCATTATCGCAATCGTCTTACTCACTCAATAGAAGTTGCAAGCATAGCAAGATCAATCGCTAGAGATCTTAGAGCGTCTGAAGATTTGGCAGAATGTATAGCACTAGGTCATGACTTAGGTCATACTCCATTTGGCCATGCAGGAGAAGATGAGCTGAGTGAGTGTATGAAGAATTACGAAGGGTTTTGTCATAATGCTCACGCAATCAAGCTACTCACAAAGCTAGAGAAGAGATATTGCGCTTATGATGGGCTGAATCTCACATGGGAAGTAATAGAAGGTATCGCAAAGCATAATGGGCCTATCATTGAGAACATACCTGTAGCAATTTCTGAATATGACAATATTAATAAATTAAATTTAGAGGAATATTCTTCAATAGAAGCGCAAATAGCAGCCCTCTCAGATGATATCACATATAACTGCCATGACTTAGAAGATGGAATAAGAGCGGGAATGTTTGAAATTAACGACCTTCTTACTCTGCCCTCTTTAGAGAAAATTGTTGAGAATGTCTTAGAGCAATATCCTCGCATGGCAAAGAATCGTCAGGTATTTGAGATAGTAAGAGATTTAGCTCATGTATTTATAGAGGATTTACTAGCTCATACTAAAGATAATCTCGCAAAGCATAAAATTAAAACTCAGGAAGATATAAGAAAATTCGGGGCGCCAATTGTTGAGTTCTCAGAAGAAGTATTAAAATTAATAAATGAAATAAGAGTATTTCTAAAAATGCGAGTTTATCAGAATCATAAAGTTATTTTAACTAGATATAGATGCAAAAAAGTTGTAAAAGAACTATTTAATCTGTATTTTAGCAATCCTGAATGTATGCCCCTCCAATGGCGCATTAGGGCCGAAAAAGGCGAATCAGAAAAAGCCAGGGCAATTGCCGATTTCATTGCCGGCATGACAGATAGATACGCAATTGAACAACATAATTCGCTATTTTCTTTGAGTAATAGCTTTTAAAAATATATATGAACTATAAAAATATTTATGAATCCATCAGGGAGTATATTATCAAATCTCTGGTGCAGATAATTGATAATAAAGAAAAATTGAATGATTTTGCGATAGAAATTCCCAAAAACAAGGATCATGGGCATTTATCTACCAATGCAGCTATGATTCTAGCCTCATCTCTCAAAAAATCCCCAAGGGATATTGCGATTCTTATTAAAAACTGTCTAGAGAAAATGGAAGATTTCGAGTCTGTTGAAATTGCTGGGCCAGGCTTTATAAATCTTACCCTCAAAACGCATATCTGGCATAAGGTTCTAGCAGAAATATTGATCGCAAAAGAAGATTATGGAAAGCATCATATCAATGAAAAAATTAATATTGAATTTGTCTCAGCAAATCCTACCGGCCCTATGCATATAGGGCATGCAAGGCCTGCAGTATATGGGGATGTTTTATCTTCAGTGATGAAATATTTGGGTTATGATGTTACAAAAGAATATTATGTGAATGATGCAGGGAGTCAGATTAATACACTAGTGCAATCTGCATATTTAAGGTACTTAGAGGTTTTTGGTCATAATATAACTATTCCTTCTGGGTATTATCCGGGAGAATATCTAAAAGATTTAGCAGAAGAGATCAAATCCGAATTCGCAAATAAATTCCTTGGTAACGCTGCGGAATTCAGTAATCTACATGCAGATGCAAGAAATCAATTTACCGATATAGTACTGAGCAAATTAATAAACTCAATAAGAAAGGACTTGTCGGATCTCAAAATACACCACGATGTGTTTTTCTCGGAAAAATCATTGCACACAAAGCAGTATGTTGATTCTGCCATAAAGCAATTGCAAGAAGATGGTTTGATATATAAGGGCGCGCTTACAGCCCCGAAAGGCGAAGAGGATCCTGAGTGGGAAAATAGGGAGCAAGAGCTTTTTAGATCGACATCTTTTGGGGATGATCAAGATAGAAGTATTACAAAATCCGACGGTTCATGGACATATTTTGCAGGGGATATTGGGTATGCAAAAAGCAAAATAGATAGAGGCTTTAAGAATAATATTATTATTTTGGGTGCCGATCATTCTGGTTATGTCAAAAGATTGACTGCTGTTTATAAAGCTATAAGCAAAAATATCGCAAGTGCTGATGTAGTATTATGCCAAATGGTCAATTTTATGCAAAACGGAGAGCCTGTCAAGATGTCAAAGCGATCTGGCAGCTTTACTACTGTAGCAGATGTAATAAGAGAAGTGGGCGCAGATATACTGAGATTCATGATGATAACACGTAAAAATGATACAATTTTAGATTTTGATCTTGACGTAGTAAAATCATTATCAAAAGAAAATCCGATATTTTATGTTCAATATGCAAGAGTAAGAGCTATATCTATTATTAATAATGCTAAAAATAATTTTGGAGAAATATATAAGAGCTTTACTGAAGGAGATTATGATCTTAACCATCTTCAACTCAGCAATGAAATACATCTTATAAGAGATTTGTCTTTGATGCCTAGGGTTATTCTATTATCTGCTCAAAATAGAGAATTACATAAAATATCTTACTATTTACAAAATATAGCAGCGAGTTTTCATGCCTTGTGGAATCTTGGCAAAGAAAGTGAAGAATATAGATTTATCACGGAAAATGCAGAAGTATCCTGTGCAAGACTTGCTCTTCTAGCAGCGATTATTAATGTTATTACAATTTTGCTGCAATTAATTGGAGTAAAACCCCTGGAGAAAATGTAAATTTATATTTTAATATATTATGGTAAAGATTTTGTACATTAGGATCATTTTGATAGCTATATTTACTATATTCGTTGTCTCCTCTACCTATTGGTTTTACTCCTCCTCGAAAGTCACAGAAGTCCCCACACTCGCCCCATCCAAAAATCCTTATAAAATACCAGCTCAGGCTGATGAAGACTTACTCTCCCTTGACTCCAATAACGCATTTTATGATAGTTTTACAAAAAATAAAAAAAATATACCAACGCAAATAAGTCTTTCTCCTGAACCCGAAGATCCGATTGCCCTCGTACAGGAGGCAGAAATTGATAATGTCTTTTCTTCTGGTAATCTAGATGATGTAGAGATGAAAAAAACAAACAACATGGGCAAAGAAGAGGAGCCCGGGCTCAATCTCACAATACAGCAAAAAGACGCGCATACTGAACAAAGCTCTATTCCTCAGATCCAAGGTGGATCCGTGTGGGATATAAAAGAAAATGTTGGTACAATTGATGCGGAGCAAAAAAAGACACAGAATCTCAATGTAACAACAGTTAAACAACTAAACATCACACCTCAAAAAAACAAAAAAGATAAAATTGGATATTTTATGCAGCTGGGTATTTACAGATCTGAAGTCGAAGCAAAAAAAGAATGGGCAAAAATTAAATTTAATAACAAGAAATTAATAGGCTTGCGTGAGCCCAAGATCAAAAAAGTTAAAAAATCAAATGCGCTTTATTACGAATTATTAGCTGGACCATATGAACAATTTAAATCAGCAAAATATGCTTGCAACAAAATTATCCTAAAAAAACAAAAATGCATAGTAGCCAGAGATAATCTGTAATATTCCTAATATAGCGCTTGATTTCCAAATAGTTCGGTAGAATAGATGAGAGTTTGACTAGTAATTTAGTAGTCAGAATTCCCTGAACGGCATAAATCATCAAGCAAAGAATAGATTCGTTATATTAATCTATCTCTTTTATCCGCTATGCAGTATGGGTATTATTAGCATTGATCTTTGGGGATTTATTATAAGAAGCAAGAGCTTAACTTAATCTCTTTACTTGACAAGAACCGTTTCATTCATGATAATGCGGTGCAGCAGATAGTGCGCTGCTTTTTTGTGTAGTTGAAGTGGATTTATTCATAAAACTGCCTTTATTTAAGATAAATTTATTGCAACCAGCTTAAGAAAAATTATTTATTAATGCAATTAATAAATAGTTTGGTTGCATAAATGAGGTTTTTAATATACCCTCCCTTTCTGTGTAGTCTGAGGCTGATATTATATTCAGTTGTACCACACCTTAGGTTCAAGGCTGGACAAAAACTGAAAAGCGCAGTCAAGCTAAAATAATGTGAGGTTCACAGCACTCGCAGTAAATTAATCATCTAAACAAAAGGAATATTGATGAATACAGGAACAATAAAATGGTTTAACGCAACAAAAGGATATGGGTTTATAGAGCCTAGTGATAAATCGAGAGATGTTTTCTTGCATATCTCTGCAGTAGGAGATATAAATCTGAACGATTTAAAAGACGGCCAAAAGATCAGTTATAATACTGAATCTGATAAAGGTAAAGTATCTGCGGTAGATGTCAAGTTAATATAATCGGTGGCAGGAGTTATATCAGGCCATAGATTAAATTAGAAGCATCATTATTATTAAGAGGATGCGTAAGTGTATGTGTTACACATATATCAACGGGGTCCTCAGAATAATTATTGATATTATTTACAAATGCCCCTTAGATATTAGGTTTAATTATAATAGCTAGTGTAGATCTTCAAACTATCACCAAGCAATCAATAATTATAGAAGAAGTCTAGTGCAAAAATCCTAAAGATATACTGAATTGTTCAGAATGAGAGTCGATATTATATTTTCCTCTACTTCTCTAGTTATATCAAATAATATAATGGAGTATGTATTTGAGAATAATCTGCGGAGTCTCATTATAAACATTGAGATTTAGGGCTAATATGATATAAAATATTATCTTGTACTGAAGCTCCAGTTGCTTTATCATAAATTATGAAAATACAGAAAATCTTCATTATCATATTCTTAGTCTGTTGTAGCACTTACTTAAGAGCTGACCAAGTCTTTGACATTACTGGCGAGGCAGAAGATGAGGTCGTAGATGATTTATTTAATATTCAAGAAGAGACCTCAAGACATAGTTACAAAGGCAAGATAATAATTATGAATAAAATTACAGCAAATTCCAAGGAGTTTCTTATACAGCCAGGATCTACTATTAATTTCGCTAATGCTCAAATTACACTACATAGATGTGCAAGAACAGAGTTAGGAGAGTCCTTAATACTCGTTTCTCTTACGCAAAGATCTATAGATAGCTTCGACTACTCAGACAAAAGATTAATCTTCAAGGGATGGATTTTTGAGAACAACCCTTCTCTTTCTTCCCCTGAGCACCCTGTGTATCAACTTATGGCATTGTCTTGCTCGTAGTATGATGTATTTCTATCAAGCATTAATGATCCTATCACCTTCTATATGCTTACTTAGCGGACTTTTTGCGTCTTCTATTGTAGGTGTACTATACTGTATGATTTTGTATAAAAGATACTACAAGGTTGAGTTTTTAGCTCTGAGGAATCATAAATGTGAAGTTGCCTTGATGTTGTGGGTGATGATAAGTTGCATATGGAGTCCAGATTTTTTTGGATCAGCTAAACAATATCTCATATTGATGTTTTTTGTGATTTCGTCTTACTCAATCATGCAAAAATCAGTTATAGATGATATAAATCTTAGTGCGGTATTGTACTTTCCTCTTCTAATAGGATCCTTACTGGCATTAGTAATTTTCGGTCTAGAGTACGTATCTGAGGGTTATATCTCAATTGCATTTCGCAATTATTTTCAGAACTCAATTGGGCATTATTTTGCACTGCATTTTTTAGATAGAGGCTGCTCATTTCTTACAATGATTTCATGGCCTGTATTATATTTTTTAATCAAAAAGAGATATTTTTTCTTCTCTTTCTTGTATTATGTATGTCTATTATATGCTCTCAGCATTTCTGATAGCTTTGCCAGTTACTTGGCATTGATTTGCGGGACGGTTGCTTTTACATCAACCTTGTTACTAAGGAAATTTGCATTATATGCGCTTATGTGTGTAGTTACTCTAACTGCTATCCTATTTCCAATTATTGCTAAAGTGCAGTCTCCCCTGCTTTTGTCGTCACAATATTATTCTCTACCAGATTCTGGTAAACACAGGCTTTTTATATGGAAGTTTACATCATTAAAGATATTGGAAAAGCCAATTTTAGGATGGGGATTTAATTCCTCCAGA
The DNA here is from genome assembly GCA_964351245.1 of uncultured Rickettsiaceae bacterium. Classification (GTDB taxonomy): domain Bacteria; phylum Pseudomonadota; class Alphaproteobacteria; order Rickettsiales; family Rickettsiaceae; genus JANRKH01. The sequence goes on from CAYGNF010000002.1 coordinate 16,101, forward strand.
GATATACCGGTAGATGATGAAGTGGATCTGATATATTTTCAAAAGTATAAGTGGCATCCACTCCCATTGCACCCCCATAATTGCTTTCTTCATATATGGCTTGAGTGCGGTATAGTGGGACTTATACTATTTACTGTTACTCTGTTGAAAATACTATATAATTCTTATCTTGTATACTTGAATCAAAGAAATGTAGTATGGCTCAGTATAATGACTGGATGCTTCATCAACTACCTTGTAATAGCAATGGTGTCTTATGGATTATGGCAAATTTGGTGGGTTGCAACTTATACATTTACTATGATGCTAGTGTATTGCGCAAAGGATGCAGTTCCTGATACAATCAGAAGGGGTATTTCTAAATCAAGCGTATTTTATCGATATTAGACTTGCGCAGATTAATAATATATTAGTATATAATGCTTTAGCAATAATGATATGATAATAAAATGATGGCCACATATCCAATAAAAAATAATGAGATCGTAAAGACTGGTCTAGTTAAATATATCGCTAGTCATTCGCAGTATTGTGTAATTTGAGAAATAGTATAATATGATTACGATTTTTGCTGATAATTAAAATGAACCTAGGTAAAATATATGAATTTGCTATTAAAGTTTTTGCTGATTTGTGTGACTCTAACATCCTGTCAAAATAAGAACAAAAATGATGATGTAATAGTTGACTCTAAAGATTTATATAATCAAGGGCTAGATCTTTTGAAGCGCGCAAAATACTATGAAGCTTCCGAAAAATTTGGCGATATTTATTTTCAACATCCAGGAGGTGTACTAACCCCTTACGCAGAGATAATGGAAGCATATAGTCTTTATAGAGCCAAAAAATATCTTGATGCAATCGATGTGTTAGATAATTTTATGATAATTCACCCATCTCATACAGATATGGCATATGTTATATATTTGAAAGGTTTGTGTCATTATGATCAAATTTCTGATATTCATCACGATCAAAATCATACAAAGCAAGCTCTCGGTATATTTGAGGCATTAATTTCAAAATATCCGTATACAAACTATGCGTCAGATGCGAAAACAAAATTACAATTTATTCACGATAATCTTGCTGCAAAAGAAATGTATATCGGTAGATATTATCAAAAAATGCTTAACCCGAGCGCAGCTATTGGCAGATTTAGTAATGCAGTCAACCAATATCACACTACATCTTATACACCTGAAGCTTTATATAGATTAGTAGAATGCTTTACTTCTCTTAGCTTACATTCGGAAGCTAGTAAAATCGCAGATAGATTATACGCTAATTACAAAGATAATGAGTGGACTGAGCGCGCACACAATATTTTAATAAAGAAGTGAGGTAAAAATGGGGCTCAAATGCGGAATAGTTGGTCTCCCGAATGTTGGTAAATCTACATTATTTAATGCGCTCACTTCAAGCAAAAATGCTGCTGCTGCAAATTTTCCCTTTTGTACAATTGAACCTAATTCTGGTCTTGTTCATGTGCCGGACGAAAGATTAAGCGCCTTAGCAAGTATAGCCTGTTCGGCAAAAATCCTTCCTGCTATTATTGAATTTGTTGATATTGCAGGACTTGTTAAAGGCGCAAGTAAAGGAGATGGGCTTGGTAATAAATTTCTAAGTCATATACGTGAGGTCGATGCGATTATTCATGTACTACGATGCTTTGATCATGATGATATAATTCATGTGCACGGTAAAGTAGACCCTATTTTTGATGCAGATATTATCGAAACAGAGCTTATTTTATCAGATCTTGAGTCAGTGGAAAGAAGATTGAAAGCCTCGAAAAAAAAAGGTAGCACAGATAGTATGCCTACTGGTTACTGCGAAGCGCTGGAAATAGTATATCAAACACTCGCCGAAGGTAACCCAGCAAGAATTCTTAAGAATCAGATAGGAAAGGGATTATTATCTTCTTTGCAAATTATCACTTCAAAGCCAGTATTATATGTATGCAATGTGCTAGAAGATGATGCTAGCTCAGGTAATGCTTACACAAAGCTGGTCGCAAAAAAAGCAGAGAATGAAGGCGCTAAATCTATAGTTATTTCTTCTCAGATAGAAGAGGAGATAGCTCAGCTAACTTCTTTAGAAGATAGGGATGAGTTTTTAAAAGAAATAGGTTTAAGCGCAACTGGCCTTAGCAAAATAATCAAAGAAGGATATTCTTTATTAGACTTAAAAAGCTATTTTACAGTTGGTCCTAAAGAAACCAGGGCATGGACATTTCCTGATGGAGTTTTAGCGCCCGGAGCAGCTGGAATAATTCATACCGATTTTGAAAAAGGTTTTATTAGAGCCGAAGTGATTAATTATGAAGATTATATATCGCTCAAAGGAGAGGCTAAAGCTAAAGAGATGGGCAAAATGAGACTCGAAGGGAAGGAGTATAAAGTGCAAGATGGGGATGTAATCCACTTTAGATTTAATGTTTAATATGGATAGAATAAATGATAAGGCTATGCATTCTTTTTGCTTTATTTGCTCTATCTCAATCCACAGAGACTGCTTACACTACCTGCTTACCCAAGATTTCTTCAGATTTAAATGCAAGCCCATCTGAGGTACAAAGCGGCTCTAGTATATATTTTTATGGCTTTGCTACCGGTATATTTTGTTTTGGAGGTATATCAGATATTATAGGAAGGAGGCCAGTAATATTAATAGGCCTGAGTATTTTTGTAATAGCCAATATATTTATATATTTCACTGATAATATCACAATTTTACTAATACTACGATATATCCAGGCGTTTGGGGCAAGTGTAGGATCTGTTGGCGCTCAAACTATGGCCAGAGATTTATATTCTGGACCTCAGCTTTCTAAATTATACGCATCTTTTGCAGCCGGGCTTGCCATCATGCCCTCCATATCATCTTTTATCGCTGGTAATATTTTAGAGCAATTTGGGTGGAGAATCGTTTTTATTTATCTAGTGTGTATATTTAGTATATTACTCATTATGTGCATACTATACTTAGCAGAGACATTAGATCTGAAGAATACAAAAAAACGAGCTGATTATAAAGGCGTTTTCCTTACCATGTTATTTGATAAAAAGATATTATGCTTTGGATTTATGATCGGCATATTCAATGGTATCATGTACGGGCTTTATATCGAAGCGCCATTTATCTTCATGCATCATCTATCTATTAGCCCTGCAGATTATGGTTCTATTATATTGATGCAAGGAATTAGCGCGGCTTTTGGCAGTATTATATGTCTACAATTGCAAGCACTCGGGGTTAAAGGTGCAATACTCAAAAGACAAGGTATTATAATCAGCATAATCAGTTGCAGTTCATTTGTTATTACAGCATTGTTATGGGATAATCATCTTATCTCTAATATAGATGCAGCCTGCTCCATTATAACATGCATGATGATGCAATCATTTAGCTACGCTATCGTTATGCCACTTGTTCTAAGATATGCGCTTGAAGATTATACAAAAACAAATGGTACTGGTGGATCCATTTTTGGCACATATTATTATTCTATTATAGCTACCATCAATGTGATTACCACTTATCTACATGACACTAATATACTAAAAGTCTCGTTATTTTTTTTGATCGGTAGTATGATAGCATTAGTATTAGACTATATTGCCGGTAGAACTCATTCCCTCAGCAGAGGAGTTGCGTAAAACTGGCCACTCTTATATTGATAGAGATACGATAAAATAAAGATTATGTTGCTATGCATATTCCAAGATTTAGTATAATCATACACTACAAAACCTTTGTGTTATGTATATTTTTATATGAGTTATTATGAAGTGCCCTTTTTGCCAGCATACCAATACATCAGTTAAAGATTCCCGAACGACACTGAATGACGAGAATGTTCGCAGAAGAAGAGCTTGTGATAATTGTCATGCTAAATTTTCTACTATTGAACGTCCTGTATTGAAAGAGTTATTTGTAATCAAAAGGTCAGGTTTCAAAAAGCCCTTTGAGAGCCAAAAAATATACAGCTCAGTTAGCGCCGCTTTAAGAAAAAGATATGCAAATGATGAAGAGATCCACAAAATTGTCAATCGTATTTGCATGGTACTACAATCACAACAAGAAAAAGAGATCGCAACAAGAAAAATTGGGGATATGATCCTAGAGGAGTTAGCAAAAGTAGATGAAGTTGCCTATATTCGTTTTGCCTCTGTATATAAGGACTTTGCTACTGCTAAAGATTTTTCTCAATTCATCAATTATATTAAAACATCCAAAAATAAGGCTACTTGAATCGATAGAAAATAGAGCAAATGCTCATCATATTTCCTATTTTTGAATGACTGATTTTAGCCTGATGGTAAATAGCGCCTCTAGAATTTTCTAAATTACTTAAAGTGCTGAGAGATTGCTGGTTTATTTACTAGTATTATTATTATTCATCTCGTCTACAGCATCGCGGCCCTCCTCTACTATTGTATCAATACTAGATTTGATTACCTCATTATGCATAGCTACTTTCGAAGAGAGATTTGAAAGAACTATTGAGTTTAAAAGAAAAAATGCAGCAAGGACTATAGTCACGTTGGTTAGAAAATTTGTAGCAGACCTGGCGCTCATGATACCAGAATTGCCACCGCCACTGAGGCCACTGAGGCTATCTGCTCCAGTTCTTTGGATGAGAATTACAATCACCAATAAAAGGGATATAACGATTTGTATAATGAGCAATATATTAAGCATAGTTTTTTATAATTTCTAAAAATTCTTCAATATCAAGAGATGCTTTTCCAATAAGCACACCAGAAAGATTTGGAATAAGGCTGAGTGCCGTCACGTTCTCTTTATTGACTGACCCACCATATATTATTTTGGGGTTTTTTGCAACTCTGTAAATCATCTCCTCAATTAAACTAATCGCTTCTTCTATTGCTTTATTAGAGGCGCTTACGCCAGAACCAATAGCCCAAAGGGGTTCGTAAGCAATCATAAACTCATTATTATTTAGTACTGAATCTTCGATCGAGAAAAAAGCCTCTTCTATTTGCGACTGCAGCTCAGAAGCCCACGCTCCTTGGCTCCTTGCCTCCATTTTTTCTCCTATACAAATAATAGGAGTAATACCAGCATGGATAGTGCATTCTATCTTTTTTGATATTAGATTATTCGGTTCAAGCCCCTGCTCTCTCCGCTCAGAATGGCCTATGATACAATAATCTACACCCACATCTTTTAGTATTGCAGCGCTCAGATCGCCTGTGTAGGCACCGTACTTGAACTTATGAGGCGCAACATCTTGAGATGCAAGAAAGATCCCCCCCTCAGATAACTCCATCATCTCCTTAAGGTAAATATTTGGCGGAGCAATAATAATAGATTTGTTGTTTGCTTTATCAAGGAGCGTTTGGCAATACTCAGCAAAAAAGCAATTTGGAATATTCATCTTCCAGTTGGCAATTATATATTTCATATATTACTTGAATATCTTGTTTATATCAGTATGATGTTACTGGTAATTTACCTGACTTTTTAGAATCGAAAATCATGTTTAGTAAGCTTAGACAATTGCAAAGCACCTTATTAGCAAAAATTTGCTTTGGGTTAATAGCATTAATTTTTCTAATGACTAGTGTCACTGAATTAATCAGGCCTACTGGCGATTTCAATATAGTCAGTTTCAGAAAATTAAACAACATAAAATTAATTGACCTTAAAAGATCTGAGGCTTATATGCTAAGTCAACTAGATGGCACTTTAGCAAAAGGTGAAGTTATAGATGACCAAACAAAAGAGCAGGTGCAAGCATATGCACTTTCCATTCTGATTAAGAAAAGAATGTATGAAGCATGGACCAATGATTTTGAGATCTCCATAAACGATAAACTCACCGCAGATTTTCTTAAGACATGGAGTATTTTTCATGATGAAAATAAAAAATTTGATATTAATATTTATAAAAACTTTATAGCGCAGCTTCCATTCTCAAAGCAGTCATTTTATAAAGATGTCAAGACCGATATAGCAAAAAATCTTTTAGAAGGCTTGGTTGGATCAACCATCAGATTACCTGCTTTGTACCAAAATATTATAGCAGAGCAAGAGGCAACTTATAAGAATGCTGACATTATTCACATTAAGCTAGGCGCTCAAAATAATGCACCAATACCAGGGGTGAATGATACAGAACTTGAGAGTTTCTATCAGAATCATTCGTCTCAATTCAAGACTCCAGAAACAAGAGCCGTAACATTTATTCTAATTCCTTATAGTAAGTTCCTTTCCTCTCAAACTGATGAAGGCCTAAAGATGAAAGAGGTGACCAAAGAGTTAAGAGCGATAGAGGATTTAGTTGCTGGTGGGGCGAGTATTATAGAAATAGCAAAAAAATACTCTCTTGAAACACGAAATTTGGCGGGATCAAAAGATAGGTTCGCTAAAAATCCCAATCTAAGCAAATCTGTCGAACAAATATTTAGTATGGATCTTAAGGAAGTATCCTATCCTCAAGAAATGCAGGAAAGTAAGAGCATTCTATTGTTTGAGGTAGCATCTGTAGAACAAAGCAAGACTCCTGATTTAGTTGATATCAAAAAAGAAGTATTAAGAGCCTATTCTATAAACTACTACAAAGAGATCAATAAGAATTTATTCATAGAATTTGCGCAAAAAGCAAAGAATCAAAATTTGGCAAAACTTGCAAAAGAGAGTGGATACGAGGTAAAAAATATTACAGTCCCTTGTAGAGAAATAGCAAATGAGAATAAGAGCTATATAGAGCAACTCATCTCTAAATCGCACATACAAGAAGTTTCAGAGCCAATTTTTTTAGGAGATGATGATGCATATATTTATAAGATCAACAATACACATTTAGATAAAGCACTACTTCATAAAATACAACCTAAGGCAATTAGTGCTGCTACAGATGATCTGAAAAATTTATTTACAGAAGAAATAATAAAATATTATTACTCTATGAATGAGCCTACTATTAATTATCAAATGCTTAAGGTGGATTTTTAGTATGCCAAAATGGCATGTTATTGAAGATACTAGCGAATATGATGCGGTAGTAAAATACATGGAGTCCTTAGTTGAAAGTGTAATAAATCAGAGTTGTGATGATACTATAATTCTTACAGAGCATTATGATGTTATCACCGTAGGTACAGGCACTCAGGACTCAGAATTACCAGACAATGTAGCGATCATTAGATCGGGCCGCGGAGGAAAAATCACATTTCACGGCATAGGGCAAAGAGTCATATACCCCATCTTGGATTTGAGAGCTCCTCCCTGGAACAAAGACATCAAAAAATATATCAACTTTCTACATTCTTGGATAATATCCACGTTAGATGAGCTTGACATAAAATCTTATACAAGAAATGATCATCGAGGTGTGTGGACTTATCGCAATCGTACCAATTCTGATGCAAAAATAGCTGCCATTGGAGTGAGAGCCAAAAAATGGGTTGCGTATCATGGTGTCGCTGTTAATCTTTATACAGACCTTGATGCTTATAAAAACTTTATTCCTTGCGGGATTCATGATCTTGGTGTAACGTCAGCAAAAGAATGTGGCAAAATAATTGAATTTAAGATGTTTGATACAATACTTAAAAAGAATTATTATACAGAAAAAGCAAAAATTCAATGATAAAAGAATCTGGCGTTATTATTAAAACATCTACTAATGACTATAATGTAGCAATCAATATAGCTTCTGGTCTACTGAATCTAAAAAAAGCTGCCTGCGTACAAATAGAGGCAGTAGATAGTTTTTACATTTGGCAGGGTAAGGTTACTTCGGATAAAGAATACGTACTTAATGTGAAATCATTGCGCTCTAAAGCATCCGAGATTATTCAATATATAAAAGCCAGACATAATTACTCTTTACCGGAAGTGATACAGATTAATATAGATGATTGTAGTGCAGAATATCTATCATGGCTCATTCAAGAAACAAGAATCCAAATAGCAAATTAAGATGAGCCTTACAAGAATAATAGCCAAATCTATAAAAAAAGAAGATAGTACGTACTTTTTTGAAAATTATACAAATCAAGCAAAAGCTGTAATACAAGCATTACACGAACATGGGTATACTATAGTCTTAGAGGAGCCAAATGATAATATGATAAAAGCGGGAGTCCTAGCTATAAAGCTTGGTGATGTAGACGCAAGAAAGTTAGCCAAGGATATATATCATAAAATGACAAGAGTAAAGTAAATGAGCAAAGCAGCATTGACCAAAAGAACCGAACAGAACGATCAAGATGGATTACTGCGAATTCCTCAATTCAATATAGAATCAGAGCAGCTACTCATAGGTAGTATATTACTGAATAATGAAAGATTAAATCAAGTGGGTGATTTTTTAAAACCAGAACATTTTTATGAATCTCTTCATGGCAAGATTTATGAAACATGCTCATCTTTGATGGATAAAGGCATGAGCGCGACTCTGACTTCAGTAGATGCAATGCTTTGTCGTCTTGATGAGTATGTCGCAGTCTCTGGCAGGGAATATCTCTCAAGATTAATGTCTTTTTCTATTGCAATAATCAATCATGCAGAGCATGCACGCTTGGTATATGATCTTTTTTTGAAGAGAAATTTAATAACAATTGGGGAGCAAATAGTCAATGATACATACTCATCTAATATAGACACGATATCTCATAAACTTATTGAAAATGCAGAAGCTAGTTTATTCAGCCTTGCCACTCAGGGAATAACTGAAAAAGGCTTTGAAAATCTATCTGCCTCAATAAAACAATCTATGTACACGATTAACAGAACTATGAAGCTGCCTAATCATATCACGGGTACTACTACTGGCTTTATAGATTTAGATGCAAAACTATTTGGATTACATGATTCGGATTTAATAGTATTAGCTGGCAGGCCTTCTATGGGAAAAACCGCTATAGCGCTTAATCTTGCAATCAACGCTGCTATGCATTACCATACAGAAAAAGACCCTAGTCAAAGAAAATCTGTTGGATTTTTCTCTCTGGAAATGTCCTCGGAACAATTATCTACAAGAACTCTAGCTATACATTCGGGCATTGATTCTACTAGCCTTAGATCTGGGAGAATTCAAGAATCAGATTACAATAAATTGCAAGAAACCGCGAGCATGCTATCAGATCTACCGCTCTTTATTGATGATGCTGGAATGCTTACAATTTCTGCAATAAGAACCAGAGCAAGAAGGCTAAAAAGAAAGCATAATCTCGGCGTTTTATTCATAGATTACTTGCAACTTGTCTCGGGTAGCCTCAAAAAAGAAAATAGGGTACAAGAAATATCAGAAATCACAATGTCTTTAAAGGCACTAGCAAAGGAATTATCCATACCAATTATAGCACTTTCTCAGCTGTCACGAAATGTGGAAAATCGAGATGATAAAAAACCTCTATTATCGGATTTGAGGGAATCAGGAGCAATAGAGCAAGATGCCGATATAGTATTATTTATATATCGCGAAGAATATTACCTATCCAGAAAAGAGCCAGAAGCAGGAACAGATAAGCACGCATCATGGCTTGACAAGCTCAACAAAGTCCATAATCAAGCAGAAATAATAATAGCAAAACATAGGAATGGCCCTATAGGACAAGTTATGTTGTACTACGACAGCAACCACTCGAAATTTGGCAATTTAGAAACCAGACATGCGTGAATTGGGCAAAGTAAGTTATAATAGTTTACTTCACTATTCATAGTTATATAAATCTTGCAACAAATCAAAATATCTATATATTTCTTTTGGCGTGGGGTCATAGCTCAGTTGGTAGAGCGTTTGAATGGCATTCAAAAGGTCCGGGGTTCGATTCCCCGTGGCTCCACCATTTTACTTATATATTTCTAATTAGTAAATAAGATACTTATGGACACAGATGTCAAAATCTCAGCATCTATTTTATCTGCAGATCTTGGAAATCTAGAGGCGGAAATAAAGAAAATCTGTGCATCACAGTGTGATTTTGTGCATATAGATGTTATGGATGGGCATTTTGTGCCGAATTTGACATTCGGACCTCAAATAATCAAACAACTTAAGCCTTATTCAAAGCTAAAATTTGATGTACATATGATGGTGAGTAATCCTGAAAACTCGTATATGCAATATATAGAGGCCGGTGCCGATATTCTAACATTTCATATAGAGGCGTGCTCCAGGCCACTTGATCTTATTAAAGCAATACAAAGTAATGGATGCGGTGCCGGTATATCTATCAAACCACAAACAAATATCAATGCATTATCTGAGATCATTAATAATATAGATTTAGTATTAATCATGAGTGTTGAGCCCGGATTTAGTGGCCAAAAGTTTGATAACACTATATTAAATAAAATCTCTGATGTGGCAAATATGACCGCTACACACAAACATAAAATTATATCAGTAGACGGAGGGATTAACCCCATTACATCTAAATTAGTAACCAGAGCAGGAGCAAATATGCTAGTTTCTGGAGAATTTTTATTCAGGGCGCAGAATTTTCATCAAGCAGTGCTGGACTTAAAAACAAGCTCATGATAGACATATTATATGCTTGCGCGATAGGAGTTTGCAATAGGTGTTTTTTATAACATGCTATTATATACATAGACTTTTTTCGCCTATTTTTGCTGCAACAATAACATAATGGATATATTTATGGCTAAAATCGCGACATTACACGAAACAAAAGATATTGAATCAGTAGTTGAGCATTATCTAGATTATCCTTATCCGCTAAGAGATCCCGAAGATGACAAGCGCAGAATGCTTATTATTCACGGAGAAAGTTTGAACGAGCTAAATCATTACCTATATAAAGGCAAAGAAAATTTTAAGAATAAGTTTAGAATATTAGTTGCCGGAGGTGGAACCGGAGATTGCTCTACATATATGGCAGAGCAACTAAGAGATAAAAATGGAGAAGTTGTATATTTAGATTTTAGCAAAAACTCACTTGAAATCGCCAAACAAAGAGTAAAAAATAGAGGGCTAAAAAACGTTAAGTTTATTAATGATTCTATATTTAACATACCAAAATTAAAACTAGGAAAATTTGATTATATAAATTGCTCTGGGGTCTTACACCACTTATCTTCTCCGCAAGAAGGTCTGCAGATTTTACAAAAATCTCTTAAGCCCTCAGGAGGCATGTGTATTATGGTATATGCAAAATATGGCAGAACTGCAGTATATCAAATCCAAGATCTAATGCGCATGATCAATGATGGAGTAGTTTCTAGGGGTCAGGAAGTTGAGAATGCAAAAAAAATTCTATCGAAATTACCGGCTACAAATTGGTATATGAGATCGCAAGACTTAATACAAGATGTTCAAAATTATGGAGATATTGGAATATACGATCTATTTTTACATAAACAAGATAGGTGTTACTCTATACCTGAATTATATGAATTCGTAGAATCATCTGGTTTGCATTTAGTAGATTTTGCTGAAGTCAGACCAAGACTTACTCTTAAAATTGAGAATTATATACAAGATCCAGAATTGCTATCGCGCATCAAAAATACATCCTTAATGAATCAGCAAGCAATTGCCGAAATAATATCAGGGAGTGTAATCAAACATACTATTTATGTATCTAATACTAAAAATTCTACTGCTTCATTTGATGATCTAGGCAACATTCCATTCTACAATGAAGTGATTGGAGTATCAGAGAAAATTTGTGAATATTTGGTTGCTAGTAATCATCCTATTGGTCAAACAATGAATTTTAACCTTAAAAAACAGTGGTTTCCTGAAGGATTAAGCATTTCAATACGTATTTCAAAATTTACCTATGCTCTTTTTAATAGCCTTGGAGCAGGAGGGAAAAAAACACTCAAAGAGATTATGGAAGATATACAAAATGCCTCTCCTGATTCCGCTCCAGATGAAATTAAAATATATATTACTGATATACTGAAGATGTTAATTGATACAGGAATTGTGCTGATGCAGCATAAGAGCGTAGTTTTAAAGCAATAATTTATTCTGCATGATTACTTCAAGCTCTTTTATCTTATTTGAGCAGAGAAAGTAAGGACATCTCCTTGATTAAATATTCTTTGGCCCTCGGGCTTAAAAGAGGCATAATCTCTTGCTTGATTCTCGAGTAGTAATTCTCTATATATAGTTTTTCCTCCTTACTTAACATATCGCATGCTACTAGATTTGCGCAATATGGCACCAAAGTAAGCTGCTCAAATTCAAGAAATCCCTTAAATCTTGATTGTTTCGTGTATTGAAGATTTTCTATCCTAATACCAAAGCTATCTTCTTCATAATATCCAGGCTCATTAGACATTATCATCCCTTGTTTGAGATCATATTTAAGATTGTGTAAACTAATTGCAACCGGGCCTTCATGGACAGATAAACAATTACCAACCCCATGACCTGTCCCGTGACTATAATCAAAACCACTTTGCCACAAATATTGTCTTGCGAGAATATCTAGATGCCCCCCTTTAATGCCTTTATCTGGAAATTTAATAGTTGCAAGCGCAATATGCCCCTTAAGTACACGTGTATATTGTAGTTTTTCATTTGTATCCGGATCCCCGATGACTATCGTTCTTGTGATATCTGTTGTTCCTCCAAGGTAATGCCCACCAGAATCTATCAATAATAATCCCCTGTCTTGCATACGGAGCGCTGATGACTTGCTTGCTTTATAGTGCATCTTTGCTGCATTGGGGCCAAAGCCGACTATGGGCGCAAAGCTATTTTGTAGATATTTTGGTGACTGTGTTCTAAACTCGGTCATTTTCAGACCTAATTCATATTCAGTTTTATTATACCCTTCTTTATAGAACCATGCAAAAAACTCAATAACACATACTGCATCTAGTATATGGGCTTGTTTTGCCCCCTCTATTTCAGTATCATTCTTGATAGATCTCATGAACAGAATTGGATCCTCTGTTAATATTTGTAGATCTTGCGTAATGATGGATTGTATATGTATACTTGCATCTCTTGGCACTAATATTTTATGGGAAATATTTGCTAAAAATGAATCTAGCGATTCTAAATCTTGGACCTTTACTCCTTTTTCTAAAAAAACTTGGGTCTTTCTGTGCGAGGTGAATAATATTATATCATTCATACTAAAATACAAATAGGACATAATAATGGGAGAAAATTCATTATCACTTCCTCTAACATTAAGAAGCCAGCAAATAGAATCTGAAGAGCATATTACCAATGCTTCTGCGCCTATTTTGCTTAAATAGTCTCTGACTTTTGATATCTTTACAACGGAATCTTCTCCAGAATAGTCCGCCCCATAATCATAAGGGTCTGAATCTGGTAGTAGGGGTTTATTAGGCCATATTGTATCTACAATATCATCAAAAGGTACTAAAGGTAATGGCTTAAACAATTCTACATCACCACTTGTGAATAATTTAGGGTTATATCCTATGCTATCTAGCTGCTTTAAATATAAAAAAGCATTATGTAAATTTTTAATATCATGAATCTCGGTTTCTTCAAAATGATCAGAGGCAGCTTTAGTGTATCTTGCATCTGTAATAAATAAGGTTTTATCGGTGGTAATAATAAGATATCCACGAGAGCAAACGAAGTTGGTAACATATTCAAGCCTCCTGAGAGCAGAAGGTGGATATTGATTTAAAAACTCATCTGAGGATGTAATAATATACCCATCAAGGTCATTTTGTTTAATTATAGATCTTATAGATTGTATTTTAGATTTCACTACATTTCTTATTTTGATAATAAATTAGAGCTTTAGAAGCGATAAAACTTAGAAGAGAATATGTAATAGCGATATCAATATAAGTTTTATAATAAGTCATTGAAGCAAGGCAGCTAATAAATAAAGAACAAATGGAGTTAATCTGACTGATAATTACAATTTTTTCATAAAAGCACTTACTCCATAGAATTAAAAAAGAGTAGAGCAAAATGATTATACTCAAAAAAATAAGGTAGTAAGTAATCATAATAGTTTCAATAACTCGCTTCAACATTCATTTATTGCCATATCTTGTATAATAATATGATATATTTGATATGCAACACTCTTTTGATCAGAGGTTATCTGATCTCAAAAGCAATGTTGGTAGATTTTTTATTTGTTAAATCAGCTATGATAGTTTCTCCTGCAACCATAGTCTGGCCTTCTGATATTTTGAGGATTGTATCTTTGGGCAAATAAAGATCTACTCTAGAGCCAAATCTAATAATACCAAATCTATGTCCTGTAATCACTGATGTACCCTCTTCTAGATCGCACACAATTCTTTTTGCAATAATACCAGCGATTTGGACTAAGGCTATTTTTTTACCTTTGTATGCCTCTATAAGAATAGATTGGCGCTCATTATGGATACTTGCTTTATCTAGAGAAGCATTAAAAAATCTCCCAGGATGGTAATGTAGCTTGGTAATTTTACCATCTGTAGGTATTCTATTGACATGAACATTCAAGAGATTGAGTACTATACTTACTCTAATCATTTCTTCATCTGGTAGGCCAGTTTCAGTGGGGGGTTTGATTGCTAGGATTGTCTGAATAATACCATCAGCTGGGCTTACTACAAGACCTTCAGATACTGGTATAACCCTTTCTGGATTTCGAAAAAAATATACACACCATATTGTCGCAATAAAGCATATCCATGCTATAGATTGGTTGGCAGAAGTCATAAGAAAAGTTACTGCTGAGAATACAAATATAAAGATCTGACCATCTTTATATATTGCTTTAGTCCAATCTGGGTAATTTTTAAACATACTAAAACCTAATATTAATTTCACACATCAAAAAATAATGCTATAATAAATAACTCATACCTAAGTGCATGAGTGCTTCCTGAAGCATTGAAGTTAAGGCTATACTAGTCTAATTTAAGCTTCTAAGCTATTTATATAGTGCGTATTGATGATAGCGCTCTGGTTTGAAGACTAATTATGACTAAACAAATTACAAACTACAAAAAACTTAGATAAAACACAATGATTAAAGAGCCCACAACATATATAAATTACCCAAAACTTGTAGAAGATGCAATGAAGGAGATAGTAAAAAAACTCCTTAAACAGGCTGCAATAGAGGGTTTACAAGGTGCGCACTACTTTCTGATCACGTTTCTTACTCATGCAAAAAATGTTGTAATATCGAATAGGTTGATTAAAAAATACCCAACTGAAATGACGATAATTTTGCAACACCAATATGAGGATCTTAAAGTTACCGATAATCAAATGTCAGTAAAGCTCAGCTTTGATGGAATTAAGGAAAATATAACTATTCCTATTTCATCATTAACGGCCTTTGTAGATCCAAGCACGAGATTTGCGCTTCAATTTCACCCTGAACTTGAGGTGGAGCAAGAAGTATTGCGCGATCTTAAACAAGATAAATTAGCAAACAATCCAAAGGTTATAAGTCTTGAGAAATTTCGTAATAAAAATAATGTCTAGAGATTTTTAGCGATTAGTATAAAACATGCTACTATGTCGCCAGTGTATACTATCGACCTCGATGCTTTGTTATTCTTTACGAACTGTTAATTTACACTATATTTGTAATCGGACTAAGAGTAAGATTTATGCGTCAATGCCGTTCAATATTTTTGACAAATGATATATCAAGATGGATGCACAGCATATTATTCATACGAGTGTTAATAAAGATAGTAGATAAATAGAGTGATTATACCCAATGTTACAATATACACTGATGGTGCCTGTAGCGGTAATCCTGGACCCGGAGGGTGGGGAGCGCAGATTTTATGCAAGAGTAAAGAAAAAAGAATTTCGGGTTATGAATTATATACAACAAATAATGCTATGGAGCTTATGGCGGCTATAGAGGCTTTATCGATACTGAAAACGAAATGCAATATCGATTTATACACAGATAGTATATATGTACAAAATGGTATGACTAAATGGATATATTCATGGATAGAAAATAACTGGCGCAAAAAACACAGTTCAGAGGTAAAGAACAAAGAATTATGGCAAAAACTCCACAGCTTGTCTCAAAAACATAACGTAATATGGCATTGGGTGAAGGGTCATTCTAATAATCAAGGTAATATAGTAGCAGATATGCTTGCGGTATCTGCAAGAAAAGAAGCGGAGAAATTAACAAATGTTCATAAATAATCTTTTTATACGTCTAACCTCAAAAAATGTTGGCGAAGATTCCTGTGGCAATAAATATTATACTCGCAAACATAGAAGATATGTTATATATGGTGGTTTAATAGAGCCTACTAAAGTACCTCCTATGTGGCATGCATGGTTACACTATTTAACAGATAGTATACCTTCTGCTGAGGATTTAGAAACCCATAATTGGCAACAGAAATATTCTCCTAGCCTCACGGGTACAAAAATATCCTATACACCAGAGAGAAAATTGGTATCTTCGGAATATACATCTTGGAACCCTGAATAATTGAGTAAAATAATGAAACAAAATTTAATAGAAAAAATACTAGGATTCGCAGTGATTTTTGCATCATGCTTTTTCCTGATCTTTGCTTATAATAAAAATAATAGCGATGCTGATGAAGAATATACGCTTATTGCAAAATTTGAGAATGTGGAAGGTATTCTGAAAGGTAGCGATATACAAATTGCAGGAATAATAGTAGGCAGAGTAGTAGACATGCAACTCGATACTCAAACATTCAGTGCAATACTGACTCTTGCTTTAAATAAGCGAGTCATTATACCGAAGGATTCTAGAGCTGCGGTATCAAGCTCAGGGCTGCTCGGAGGAAAGTATATTGGTATCACGCCAGGAGGAGATGACACTAACCTAGCAGAGGGTGATCAAATTAAGTATACTCAATCATCTCTTAATCTCGAAACATTGATTGGGAAGTTTATGTATTCAGGATCTTCCGGCTCATCCAATAAAGCACCTGGAGCTGAATAATATCAAGTACCAATTAAATTGACTTTTGATTTAAATGATACTTTATACAGCGCTATTAAAGTGAACTGCATGATCCATCAATCTGATGGCTGTGATTATTATCTTAAAAGCAATTTTACGGTTTTAATGCTTCTGGCATTAGCTTCGATGATTTCAGCAAATATATTATCATCTATAGTGATAGTGCTACCAGCTTTAGGGAAATAACCTGCCCTTGTCAGAACAAGACCTCCTACTGTTTCAAAATAGTCTCCTGGTTTTTTTAGCGTCAGAGATAGGGTTTTTTCTAATTTTTCTATCTCAACCCTTGCATTACATAATACCGTATTTGGATTTAGTAATTTAAAAGTCTCTACCCCTACTTCTGCTACATCATGCTCATCATCTATCTTGCCGACAATCTCACTCATAATATCTTCTATAGTAACTATACCATCAGTGCCTCCGTACTCGTCAATTACCACAGCTATATGGGTCTTGCGTTTTTGCATTTCTGATAATAAATCTATGAGTCTCATAGAGGGCACTACAAGCAAATGTTTTCTAAGGAGTTTTTTTATGCTTAAGGTTTGCTTTTGTGCTATTGCGCAAAATATATCCTTGATATTAATAAAACCAACTATATTATCCATAGTATCTTGGTACACAAGTGTTCTTGTATGACAATTATCCAATATTGTTGCTAAAATTTCTGACTCTGTGTTAGTGATCTTGATTGCGCAAATATCAGATCTAGGTACTAATATCCTTGAAGCAGTTTTGTTGCGGAACTCTTGGAAATGTTGGTATATCGAATCTTCATCTATATTAATTTCTACTTTATCGCCTTGAGAATCCAAATCCTTTGACTGATCTATGGCAACTTGATTTGCTACTTTCATATTATGATATTCGTCAGTATCAAATTTGAAAAAGTTTTTAAATGCTGTAAAAATAGAGATTTTAGAATCACCATCATCAGATTTAGGTTCAATAGACGCAATCTTATTACTTCTATTCTTCATAAAGTGGAGGCCTATTAATGTGCAATGTATTTAGCAATTTTATTTCTGATTTTTTCATAATTGCGTAGTCCTCTTGAGTCTCGTGATCGAAGCCTACTAAATGCAGTATAGCATGTATCAAAAGATGAGTAAAATGATTTTGTATCGTAATTTTATAGTGCGTGGCTTCTCGTTCTATTGTTTCAAGCCCGAATGCTATATCTCCCAATATGACATTACCTATAAAATCTTGATGACTGATATTTTTGTAATTAAGATCTTTTTCGGGAAAAGCAAGTACATTAGTTGGTTTATCGGTGTTTAAGAATCGTTTATTGAGCGCTTGCATTTCATTATCATCAGTAAGCAATAAGCTGACTTCAATAGAATCTGCGTATTGTAAAAATTCATTACATTCTATGAACATCTTTAATATATCTCTACAAAATACTTTCTTTGCAAATTTGACACTATTCCATTTTTTATTTGCCTTTATTATATGGACTTTTATGTCATTTGTTATCTTGTGAGATGGTTTGGGTTTAATTTGCATTAAATTTAGTGATCTTATCAGTTCATAAATTATATAAATTTTTTATCAATTTGCAATGTCAGAAGAATCAGAAGACAAAGAATCAAAGACCGAACAACCCTCTGAGAGGAAGTTGGAAGAGTCCCTAGATAAAGGAAATATAGCATATTCCCGTGAAGTCACGAGCTTTATGATGTTATTGAGCCTTACTATTGTTACTATCTTTATTCTACCTTTTACGGTTGAGAGAGTAGGATTTAGTCTTAGATTAATAATAGAGCATGCTGGCACAAATGAACTCAATGAATTTGGTTTTGGCAATCTGATAATTCAGAGTTTTAATAGAGCGATATTTTTTGTGCTACCTATATTTATTTGCATTATATCCATGGTAATATTGTCGAGCTTTATGCAACAAAATAGATTTATTTTTGCTCCAGACAGAATGATGCCAGATATATCGAGAATTTCTATTATGCAGGGTATAAAGCGCATGTTTTCCTTGAAAAGTCTAGTGGAATTCGGCAAAGGTATAATTAAGATAATAATCACTGGAACAATAATATATTATATCGTCATGAGCGATATTAAGGCGTTATCTTTATATCCTACTATGCCTAACGAAGTTGCAATCAAGCAATTATTCAAAATTATCAATGATATACTAATATCTATATGCTTGTTCATGTGCGCTGTAGCAGTAGCAGATTTTTTCTATCAAAAATACGAGCATATTAAGGGGCTCATGATGAGTAGACACGAGATTAAGGAAGAATATAAGCAAACAGAAGGTAGCCCCGAAATCAAACGTAAACAGCGTCAGTTAATGCAATCCAGCGCCAAGAGGCGTATGATGACTGATATTCCAGATGCAGATGTGATTATCACCAATCCTCAGCATTACTCTATTGCGCTGCGTTATATACAAGGAGAAATGATAGCTCCTATTATTGTTGCAAAAGGTCTTGATCTTATTGCTTTTAAGATCAGAAAAATAGCAGAAGAGCATGATGTGCCAATAGTTGAAAACCCTCCTCTTGCAAGAGCTTTATATGTTATTGATCTCGGCAGCCCTGTTACAGTCGAGCATTACGAAGCAGTCGCAGAAATCATTAGTTATGTATATCGATTAAAACGCAAAAAAATCTAATATCTTTTTACAACAAAAGAAGAGGGGAGCGGACTGAATTGATAATAGTCCACACTTATTCTTTTCTCAGTATTATATAATAGGTTTTATAATCTCACTTGCTGCAATAAATCTTAATCTTTAATTATATTATTAGTAATCTCAACACAACTCATAGGTAAAAATAGCGTTAAATAGGCATTTAGTAATTAATAATTTGATAATTGCTATCATATTATTTTATTATAACCATGAGATGTACTTATGTGCGTAGTCAATGTTTGTAATATATCTAATAATAATAGATTGTAGATTAGTAGCCCACAAATCTTGATTGACTATACATGTATATTACTCACAAGAACACACAAATGAGCATAGCTAGAATGAATAATGACCCTTTATTTATTGGACTCACTAGACCGCCTCTAATTATGGGTGTGAGTATCAAATTCGCGGTGCTCAATATGCTATTATGCGGCATAGGTTATATTTATAGCAATAGTATTAAGGTAGTTTTTGTAGGAGTAGTGATCCACTTAATCGGATTTCTTGTATGTATGAAAGAGCCTCGGTTCATAGAATTATATATTAACAAATTCAGCAAATGTAATAAGTGTCCTAATAAAAGTTATTACGGCGCTAATTCCTATGATTTTTGAGTAAACTAATGAAGTTTTTTGGAACAAAAACTAATAAACACGCAATCTCATCTAGGGAAGTGCATGTGCGTGATTTTATACCATATCACTGCCATTGGAATAAAAATACTATTCTTACAAAAAACAAAGAGCTGATACAAATTATTAAAATATCAGGTTTTTCCTTTGAAACTGCTGATGATGAAGATCTAGAATCAAGAAAGCATTTGAGAAATTTATTATTTAAGAGCTTAGCTTCTGGTAATATTAATCTATACTTTAATACAGTTCGCAAAAAAAAGCCGCTTGATTTCAGTAAATCAAATCTGAGCTTCGATCCTACCCTAAAAATCCCTAACGATTTTGTTACTTATCTCGGTAATGAATGGAAGAAAAAATACGACAATACAGAGTCTTATTTTAATGAATTATATATCACGATTATATATAAAGCCGATACTGCAGGAGTCGCAATATTACAACATTATATCAAAATGATTAACCACGCTTCTAACAAATCTGAATGGGAATCAGAAATGAGAACAATTTTTGAGAGTTTAGAAGAGATGTCTATGCGAGTGGTCAATACTTTCAAAGATTATGAAGCAAGAATATTATCTGTGGTTGACTCCGAAGATGGATCTTATTGCGAAATGCTAGAATTTTTGGGTACTTTAGTAAATTGCGGCCAATCCTCCCCTGTATTAGTACCAAGAGCCTCAATTGATCAATATCTTCCAACATCCAGGTTACTTTTTGGAGGTAAATCTATGGAGGCTAGGAGCCCGAAAGGCTTTTGGTACGCAGGTATTATATCTATTTTTGAGTATGGTCCTTTCACACATGCTAGTACTTTTGATAGATTTTTATTATTGCCTTTTGAGTTTATTTTATCCCAAAGCTTTAGTTTTGCGAATAGGGCTGTTGCAATAGGCACTATGCAAACTCAACAAAAAAGGATGATAAATGCAGGAGACAAGGCAGTATCTCAGATAGAAGAAATAAACGTAGCATTAGACATGGCAATGAGCGGAGAAATCGCATTTGGAGAGCATCATTTATCATTACTATGCAAAGCTGATGAAATAAAAGAATTGGAAAATATTCTTTCGGTAGCAGGCGTTGAGATAGCAAATTGCGGTATGCAGTCTGTTAGGGAGACTGTTAATTTGGAGCCTAGCTATTGGGGGCAACTACCAGGCAATAATGATTATATAGTACGCAAATGTACAATTAATTCTCTAAATCTAGCATGCTTTGCATCCATGCATAATTATCCACTAGGTAAAATTTCTGGGAATCACTGGGGTGACTTCGTAACAGTCCTGGAAACTACATCGGGCACGCCATATTTTTTTAACTTTCACGTAAGAGATGTGGGGCACACATTGATTATTGGTCCAACAGGTGCGGGGAAAACTGTTTTAATGAATTTCCTTTGCGCACAAGCTCAAAAATTTAAATGTAGAATGTTCTTTTTTGATAAAGATAGGGGTGCCGAGATATTCATTAGAGCATTGTCTGGGGTGTATAACGTAATAGATCCAGGCGCTAACTGCGGCTTTAATCCATTGCAATTACCTGATACTAGTGAAAATAGAACCTTTTTGCTGGAATGGATGAGAATTTTGGTCACAATCACAGAGTCTCATCTATCTGCAGATGATATTAAGCTCCTAACTCAAGCAATTGAAGGTAATTATAAATTAGATAAAAAGGACAGAAAGCTTTCTAATATAGTGCCATTTTTAGGTATGGACGGACCTGATACTCTCGCAGGTAGGATAGCGATGTGGCATGGTAGAGGCTCTCACGCAAGAGTCTTTGATAATGATATAGATATAATGGACTTGTCCCAAGATAGAGTCTTTGGATTTGAAATGGCGGAGCTTTTGAAAGATAAGATATGCCTTGCTCCTGCTCTAGTATATATTTTTCATAGAATTAATTTATCTCTTGACGGATCAAGTACGATGATTGTTCTTGATGAGGCCTGGGCTCTGATAGACAACCCAGTATTTGCCCCAAAAATCAAAGATTGGCTAAAGGTACTAAGGAAGCTCAATACTTTTGTAATTTTTGCTACTCAAAGCGTCGAAGATGCTGCTAAAAGTATGATCAGCGATACTCTGATTCAACAAACTGCAACGCAAATATTTTTACCTAATTTAAAAGCTACAGATGTATATAGATCAAGTTTTATGCTCAGTAAAAGAGAATACGAAATTATCAAAACCACAGATCCATCTTCTAGATATTTTTTAGTAAAGCAAGGGATCAATTCTGTTGTCGCTAGAGTCAATTTAAGTGGAATGGATAATATAATCAATGTGCTTTCTGGTAGAACTGAGACTGTACGCATATTGAGAGATATAAGAAAAACGCACGGAGAGGATCCGCGAAAATGGCTGCCATATTTTTATGAGGCTGCATCTAAAGTGTAAAAAACATATGAAAAGTTTGAATACTTTTTTAATAATCATAATACTCTCAGGAGTGATGTGCAATACTGCAGATGCTAGTTCTGAAGCTGATACGGCATCGGATGTATTAAAGTTTCTAAGCTGTGAAACTGGATATCTAGGCAATTGGGTTGAGGGAAATACACATCCTTATAGTTGTTTCTCCGAGCCTCTCATTAAGCACGCTGCTTTGTTTGGTATCCTCGGTTACAGCTCCTTTAATACTATTGCAAGACTAAAGATTTACGATGAAGACATATTTCCGGGTAATTGTGCGAGGGAAAATAGAGTAGATCCTAAGGATCCAAAATTACACTATGGTTTTTGTAATAATATACTATTACTAGCTTCAAATGCCTCAGCGATCTTTGAAAGCGCATCGAGCGGTGAATGGACATTTCCTGATCCTTCGGAGTATACAATAAAATTTCACCACTCCAGTGGCGTTAATAGTATTATGGCTGATTTAACCTTTCTACCCCCAGACGCTACCGATATTGTACGCAATGCTTCTGGGCTCCCAATCTGGAATCTTATATATAGAGTGCAAAAAATACAAGATAAGATTTGTGTTCAGATGTTTGTGCCTATACTTTTCAGTTACATAAGCATAGGTTGTAAATATATAGAAGAGCCATATAAGACATCGGTATATGACAATCCACCCTTAGATAGATGCGACAGCACATATAATTGCTCGAAGAATGTACAGGAAGCCTCAAGGACCTTTACCCCAGTTATAGCAACTATTGTTTCATGCGTCAGAGATGTCATAATTTCGATGTTAATCGACGATCAAATTTGTATTGCAAGTACCGATGAAGCCTCCGAGTTATTAGGCGGGCCTGCTACTACAATCACACAAAGTAGTTTAATACATCAATTTCAAGTATCGATGAGAAAGGTTGTAACCGGCTTCCTTACTCTATATGTTTTTTTATTTGGTTGCAGACTCGCATTAACCCCGGAAACAATTACGCAGAAAGATCTAGTAAATTTTATATTTAAATTCGTACTAGTTACTTATTTTTCTATAGGTATTAATACAAATTTAAGTGGGAATACTAGATTTGATGGAATGACTCAGTGGATTTTTCCTTTGCTATTTTCTGGCTTAAATGACATGACGAATTGGATGATGTATGCCTCAAGCATTAATGGATTATGTAATTTTGCAGACACTCCTGTAACCAATAATATGAATAATGTAGGATTAGCCTTATGGGATCAAATAGATTGTAGGCTTGCTTACTATATAGGTTACGATGTTGTGGGCGAAATGATGGCGGGAATTACATGGGCAAATGATCCTGTAGGACATCAAATTCCTCCTTACATATTGATAGTAATACCTGCGCTTTTTTTTGGCCTAATTCCTCTTGCAGTACTTGCAATCTATTATCCAATAATGGTGATATCATTAGTTGCGTATGTTATCGCAATGTATATCAATGCCTTGATCATTATATCAGTCCTTGGTGTACTGGCGCCTCTTTTTGTGCCCATGGCCCTTTTTAGTTATACATATGGTTATTTTACAAAGTGGTGGAGGATTTTATTTGCTATGATGATCCAGCCAGTAATTGCTATGCTATTTCTTAGTTTATTTTTTGCTGTGTTTGATAGAGCTTTTTACGGTACTTGTATCTATAAACCAGTAAATATTAACTATTTTCGACATGATGGAGATGAGATTACTACACAGAAGAATTACAGAACGTTTTATATTAGTTACGATATCTCAGATTATGAAAATAGCTCAGCCCTAGATTCATGCAAAACAAGTCTTGGATCATTTTTGAGCGGAGGAAAGGAGTTGAATTATCAGCCCCCGGAAAATATAGACATTCATACTTATGAAAACTTTAAAGATCAGCTGGTTAACACTGACTCAGATGTGTTTAATGGCGCCAAGAGACCAAGAGTAGAGTGGATAGAAGGTTTGTTCACCAAGCATCCAAAATTATCATGGGAGGCTTTAATTGAAGCAACCAAGAGCTTTATACTATGCTACTCCGTATTAACAGCAATGCGTATGATGCTTGATATTTTACCAAAATTTATATCAGATTTATCAGGCTCAGATATTAGAGCATCCAACGCATTTGTAATATCTAATGAACAGGGCTCAGGAGTTATGGATGCATTCAATAGAAGGGCCGAAACCGGTATGCAATCTTTAGGCAGAGTGTTTGAGAGAGGCAGGAGATATACAAAGGAAAGTGGAGGCAACCTATTCGAAAGAATCGGTAAGGGGTTTACAGGAATCGGGCGCAGATCCAATAACAATAAAACATCTACAAAAGATTAGGTACATTACACAATGAGAGATCTAAAAATTTTAAATGTAATGACAAAAATTTTCTTGTTGCTGATGTTGACCTTGTATACAAGTATCACCCTATTTGACGTTAAGGCAGAATATGGAGGCACTTGCGCTCCTAGGCAAAATACAATGATCTTAGATGATGCACTCAGTAATCTCTCGAGTAGTACTATTTATAAATTTGTACTTTCTCTGATTGATATAGAAAATTGTGGCAATAATTTTAATGGCGGATGCTTTGAGACAAATTACGATTCAATGAATGTATGCGTGAAGACCTTAGATACTTTAGATGATGAAGCAACCATAACCAACAGCAGGCAATATAAATTTAATGTTGGAGAATTGTATAGATTGGGTGATATGACATCTCATCCTTTGGTTATAGGTGATGATAATTTATCGAATATCGTCTTAGCAGCTGGACTGATAGACTCTAAATTATGTATTGTGATGCCCACCCATTTTGGGTACGCTCCTCTTGCATGTAGAAATACGCGTATTAATAACCTTAGTGATTCTATAAGAGATTATAGTAAATGCAATGTTTCGCAAAGCTGCAATCTTAATGGCTCAGGATTTAATCCTAGCAAGACAAAGAATAATACATTCGGCATTGCTATGAAGTGTTTTTTAGATTCAATGGATATGGTATTTTTTGATCCGGCAACATGCTCTCAAAACAACGTCACTATTGCAGAACAAATAGAGGCAACCTCAAAAGTATCCCTTACACCTTTTGTTGATTTTTTTAATATAATGAAAAATATAGTGTTTGCAGCCATTACTCTATACGTGATCATCATAGGTATGAATATGGCCTTGAACCCACATGAATTTAATGCAGGATCTTTATTTATTGCTGTGCTTAAAATTATTTTAGTGCTTTTTTTCTCTATAGGGCTCAATAGCAATAATTGGATGACAGGAAAAACGCACAATGAGAATGGCATTACCTCTCTTGTATTACCGATGGCAATAAAATTTTCTCAAGAAATGTCCAGTTATTTTCTAAATAATAGCAACGACAATAATCTTTGTTATTTTGACTCAGGAGATTACGATGATCCTAATTACAGTTATTTTTCTATCTGGGATTCTTTTGATTGCAGAATGAATGTTTATACCGGATTGAGCCCAGTACTATTTCAAAATGCTGTACGAGATACTTTAAGACGTATAGATATATCTGGGGAGATACCTTCAAGCGCTCCTAATTCTGATTTTAGATCAAAAGATATGCATTATGCTCTCACTTCCAGCGATAAATTTGTAGAGAATCAGAATATTGGCGTAGTAGGTAACTCTTATCCACAAGGTATTCCTATTATAATTGTTATGGCGTCATTGATTTTGGGGGGTAGTGGTATTATAGCTTGGATTGGACCTGTTGTTCTGGTGTTACTGATGCTGGTTCTGTGCGTGATAACATTAACTAGCTCTGTAGCATCAATGGTTTTCATTTATATATTAGCGTATGTAGCACCTATTTTTGTCCCTATGGCTTTATTCGAGAGAACAAAAACTTTCTTCGAAAAATGGATGTATCTGGTAATATCCTGTGCATTATATCCAGTAATTTATATAGCAATATCAGCATTTTGTGTATCGATGATTGATCAGCTCATGTTTGAGGATTGTGTATTTAAAAAATATGAACATGATGAACAATACATCTTCGCACTTATGGTGCCAGATAACGAGGAAGGCAGGAGGTCTTGTAAAAGTAGCATGGGATATACTTTGATGCATTACTATCAAACCAATTATGGGTGGAGGAATGTTGATTTATTATTGTTTAATACGTATGTCAACGTTGATCCGGGCAATTTATTAACCAAGAGCTTGCGCGGCTTAATTGTATGTTTTTTTCTTGGATATTTTATTACTAAAATAGATGAAATTGCATCTTCAATATCTCAATCTATTGGCACTGGAGCAGTTACGAGCTCTCCAGTAGATATATATAATGATATCAGTAAGAGTGTTGCAGGTCTTGCGGATTCAGCAGTAAAGGGGTTTAAGGGATCATGAAAAACTCATTTAGCAATATGACAAATCAGATATTTGAGAAAGTAAAAACTATTCTCATATTTGCTCTTGTTCTTTTTGTAATAATTACTGTTGTATCTTTTATGCTAGGCGTGAAGCCCCTTTTTAAATCATGTTGGCTTAGATACGGAGGAGATGACGCTCCCTCAACTAAGAAATATTCACATCTCAAATATACCTCCTTGAAAGCAAATGGTAACTATGAAGGTACTATTAGTTATAATGAAGCAGGCGATGAAGCTACAGTCACCAATCCAAATTCTTATGGCAAGTGGCTTAATGCCCTTTCTATATCTACTCCAGACTCTTTAAATATTACAGTAGAAGGTAAGATAAGTTTATGTATGGCGCACTTACCTAATTACAATATTCAAGACGGCAGTGCTGGGGGTCAGAATATAGAGATTCCAAGAGTAGATACTGCTGGAAGTGAAGATGGTTCTAGCAATGGTTATTTAACATTATTTTTTCCGGCAAGCGCTCCCACATGGCGTAACGCATTTGCCGTTAATGCTAATGATGAGGTAAGAATTCTAGTAGAAGAGCCGGTAACGGATATGAACACGGTTAATATCACCGCAGTTTCGATGCTTAATGCTATTAGTAATACCACTACTAATCCAGCTAATTGCTCAGGATCAGTAATAGCCAATGTAAACCCTATTTGCGGCAGAGTAGGAATTTATGGATCTGGTTACGTAAGTAATTGCCAGAGGAATATTCAATGCGTCGAGGTACGGAGGTGCAAAAAAGATAAAGGCGATGGACACACAATAACATCAAATTGTGACACGGAATTAAGAGATCCATTTGATACACAAGAGCCTTGTAGATACACCGGAGGAGGCTCAGCATGTAATACCAGTGATTGTAACAGAGATAAAGGAGACCGTTACACTTACTCCGGTAATTTAATAATGCCTATATTTAACGCTAATACAATTTTTTTATACCAAGATCATCAGACGGATGATGGTATAGCACCATCTGCAACCGCGAGTGATTTTTTCTTGAGCAATAATACTGACTGTAATGCACTAGGAGTATCCCATGGATTTATTGCGCCAGATAGTAATGAGAAGGTTGAGATTGATTATGAAGCTGGCCAAAACTATGGCTGGAGGGGGGATGGTCCTGTGCCAGAATCTTTTGGAGTTCCTAGTCCTGCTGATAATTATGCATGGATGATAGAAGGTGATGGGCTATTAATGCAATATAATTCTAGCGCAAATCTTCCTCCAGCTATTAATCCTACAGATCCTTCAACTTCATTACTTAGAACACAAGGGTATCCTGTAGCTCGAGATGGAGTTAACTCAATAGGAAAGATTTTACTCTCAGAGATTGTGCCAGCAAACAGCGTTGGTAATACAGGTCAAGCATTTTTGCAACTTAGATATATTCAGAGACCTGGCTTTTCTGACCCATCTAGAAATACCGGAGGGTATGTATTGCATCTACAGCAAACAAAGTGCAAAAGATCTGACGGTGAGTTTTTTAGTGATGCGGATTATACCAACAGAGGGCAAATTAAGTACTATCTTCTGCCTCACGAATACGACATGAATAATTTGCCTACAGAGGACCCTGATTTCGATATTAACGACTATCAACATGGGGTTTTGCGTTTTGAAGGATCCAAAACTATTTTATCTATAGACCAGGAGAAATATGAGGCGTGGCCTAATCAAAATTTATGGTTATTAATTGACAATAAGGCCGAAGATTATGCCAAAAGCACTGGGGACTATAACGTAATCTTCAAGACAAATGTTCTAATAGGCAATTTTTCTGGCGTAGTTTTACAAAAGCTTTTTGATATTATCAATGCATATACAGAAAAAGTATCTATCCAAAAAATCAAATCTGCAATTTGCTATGATAATGACAATGCTAGATGTGCTTCGTTTTTTCTTTATATCAAAGCTATGCTGACTCTATATGTGGTCATTTTTGGAATGCTTTTTTTATTGGGGAGAATCAACTTAAACGCACAAGTATTTTTAACTCACATACTTAAAGTAATTATAGTGGGCGGGTTAACAAATGACAAAACTTTTGATTTTTTTAATAATTATTTATACCATCTCATATTTGACTTTGTAGATGGAATTATGGCGCATCTTGGAGGCAATAATAGTGGTAACCCATTTGCATATATGGATGATTTATTTGGGCGCATATTACTGAATCCAATTACATATGTTCAGTTAATGGCGATTATCTCTTTTGGTATTTCTGGGGTCGTGACTTTTGTAGTGATAATGCTATCTTTGATTATGTTTAGTATAGCGAACTTATCAGGTATTGCCGCATATATTTTCTCAAAATTTATTATAGCCATTCTACTATTCTTGGGGCCACTATTTTTAACTTTTTGGTTATTTCAAGTAACATCGAGATATTTTCAAGTATGGATCAACCATTTAGCCAAGGCTATTATTGAGCCAATTATTATATGCACCGGACTTTCTATATTTACTAAATTATTTATTGTTTATTTAGATAGAACTTTATCTTATAGCGTGTGTTTCAAGTGCGCTATGCCATTTAAGATGGGGGATATTGCTAACATTCTATTCCCCTCCTTACCTCAAGTATTTAAAGATGTAGAGATATTCTGCCTTCATTGGTTTGCTCCTTGGGGGGTGGATTCTAGGTATGGATTGTCAGGTCTTTCTATACCTGATGCGATGGGTATGCTAATTATAGCAATTTGTGCCTATACTTATATTGCACTCGCTACTGCTATTGCTAGTGAGATATCGCAAGTAGGTGGTTTTTCCTCAGGGGCTGCTGCTATTAGTGTACAACAAAACATGACTAATCGTGTTTCTTATTGGGGGGGCGGTGCCGCTGGCCTTGCTTATTATGCAATCAAAGAGGGTGGATCCCGCATTTGGTCACTAGGATCGAGCACTGTACAATCTCGAGCCATTAAAAGCAATGATGATGCTCGTGATGAAGTATCTGATAATAATGATCGCGGTTTGGGTGTTAATAATAGAGAATACCCACCATCTGAGAATAAGACTGAGAATAAGACTGAGAATAAGACTGAGAATAAGGCAAATGATAAGAATACAAACAAAATCATGTCATTTCTTAAAGACAAGCTCAAAAATACAGATCAACTAACATCTAAGGATATAATAGATCAGTTGCATCAATACGATCCGAGCGCGAAGGATAAAACCACTCAGAATATGATTAAAAAACTATCCAAAGAGGATTCGAACTACTTTAATAACCTAATATCATCGATAAAAGATAATGACTAGATACACAACAATACGAATACAATACCATCTAATTCAAAATGATATTATGCAAATAAATAGAGTACAATATATATAATGAACACAGATCCTTCCCAAATTGCTGCCGAAATTGTTGCCAAAATTGTACAAATTATTAGTATTATAGGATTATTAATAGCCTGTCTTACTATAATGTTAGTAGTGCTGATGATAATGTACAACAACGTTGGCTCAATAGGAGATTGCAAAACATTTAATGTAGATAACAAAATTAACTCTGTGGATATATTAGATATAGCAGAAGGTAACCCGTCTCATACAATTGATACAGGTAGAATAGTCAAATCTGGGTTATTTTTTAAGGCAACTATTGATTATAACAGATTATTTATCAAGCCACAAAAATATAGGGCAATAGTAAAAATAGATCCAAGATTTGCAGAGCCAATAGTGTTTCTAGCAAGATATGATGATAGAAATAACCAGCCTTATATTCCTGATTGGACTAATGTATCTACAAGCAATAGTAGCGCATTTGAGAATAGAATAGTAAATTTATTAAATTATCAATCCAGATCTCTAATTCCTGTAAAAAATGCAGATGTAATAAGTATTAGGCAGATAGATTATAATGAATTTTACGATTCTAATATGTCTTCCATAAGTGGGGACATATTACCTCATATCGAAAATGCTTATATGGATCTTTCTTCTCTCGTCACATCATCAGGAGGTATAGATAATTGCATTGTAATGACTAAAGATACAGGTAGCATATGTTCTCAGGGTAATTGCAATGCCAGTGCAATGATGAGCTATGCATATATGGGTATAGCCAATAGCCCGAGCTTATCTTGTGGTATCGCAAAATGCCAAGAAATATCATCATCTAACACTTCTAGCTGCGCCCTCGAGAATACTTTGGGTCTGACCATTACCCTTGGCAATGAGATCAAAAAAACACCTTATAATCCCTTTATTAACATTGGCACAGATACATCTCCGAACTTAGTATATTATATATATTCTAATCAGGATAATTATCTAAATTTTGGTTATGGATTTGATATCTTAGGTACAATCAGCAATCCAAGTGGTAATAATAACTGGCAGATGATCGGGGATGTTTATACCAATTATCCCAACATATCTTCTATTACATCGAATAATTTTCTATCCGATATTAGCAATTTTGATATTAGGCATTTTTTTGCTGGTAGATATTTCCTTGCAATAGAAGTGGGTAGTGCCACTGGAGATGCTTTTCAAGAGAAATTATCAAATATATCGATCACTTATGCTATTAAAGATGATCAAGGAGTGATAGTAGAAACTGGCAATGCGGCAAGTCTAGCAGGTGGACGTAATGCCGGCAGTACTGGATCTATTAGTTATACTATTGCACATCCACATGATGATATTGGTGGCAATCTCGTTATTACTACTGAGGCATATAGTGAAGATGTCGGTATATCTAATATCCTGAATTCAAGATTGATCAAGCCATTAAAAACCCAAATTCAGGCTTTATCTAAAACACTATATATAACAATAGTCACAGATTCGACTTTCCAATTGATTATTAGATCTATGATGGTGATATCTTTAATATTGTATACAATGAGCTTTCTGTTAGGCTTTATAGAGATCAAGTCGAAGGATTTATTAATTTTTACAGTAAAATTAATTATAGTCAGTCAGCTTACGACTGCAGATAGCTGGAATTTCTTTAACGAATATCTTTTTAAAGTTTTTTTAGAGAGTACTGATTTCTTGATGAGCACAGTATCTGGTAGCGTAATCTCCTTGAACAATCCCTTTGGGTTTATTGATCCTATTTTGTCTAAATATTTTAATAGCGATTTGTGGCTCATTATTGCTACATACCTAGCATTCTGGCCTCTGGGTTTTGTAATACCCGGATTACTTATAGCAATCGGAATATTCATGTTTACAATCTCTTTACTCGAGATGGTAGTCTCTTATTTGATAGCATTCTGGGGTTTGTGTATATTGATATCTCTTGCCCCAATATTCATACTCTTTCTCTTATTTAACAAAACTCGTAGTTTATTTGACGGATGGATTAATGTTATGCTTGGCTATGTGCTGAAGCCAACTTTTGCATTAATTTTTATTTTATTTGTTGATAGTATTGCGACTGATATATTAGATGATAGTCTCGCAATTTGCAAAGAATGTATCTTGAATTTGCATTTCAACCTTTCGAAAGAGGTGGGGCTTGACTTTCTTTCAATATTTACAATCCCTGGTATTTGTATTAATGCCTATATACCAAGACCATTAAACATCCTTGGTATTTTTAGAATGACTTTGGTATTTTATATTATCATGCAACTCATGCGAAACGCCATTGCGCTCTCAACCGAGATGGCTAATAGATTGACCGAAGGCGCTGTAAGTGGAGGTGGATCAGCAAGCTCTGCAGCAGCATTTATGGATCAAGGCTCTCAATATGCTGCATATGGTGCAGGAATGGGGGCTAGAGGTGCCACTTCTGCAGGTAGCGCTGCTGGATCTAGAATGAAATCTCTTGGTGGCAGATTGACAACATCGAGCAAAAATGATGATAATGTGTCAAATTAGATACTAAAAGAATATGCATTGATATTATAGATTATTTATTTAATAAAAATATATTGGATATTGCTGCAAGCTATATAAGATCAATGGATTTATGGGTATTAGTTGTTTTAAGTATGAAAATAATTAGGTGGTTTCAAATTTTTGGAATTATAGTATTGCTGAATGGATGTTCTGATTTTGTATGCATTGATGCTGATGATTTTGGCTTTTCGTATGTAAACGTGCCTGCTGGATACGAATCTAAAAAAATACGGGGATCAGGTGTTGCGCAATACGTAGATTGGTATGATAGCGATCTGAAGCTTAATGGCAATAACATCTACATGATAGTAAAGCAATGGAGTGCGACTAAAAATATTAATTCCTCTAAAGAACTTTCAGCATGGTGCCCTTGGCTTGGGCCTGCACGCCAGCCCCCGAGTTTGCATGAGACTTGTATATTTTTAGATTATTGTATATTTAATAACAACGATACATGCGCTGGAACACAGGAAGCTCAAATATTGAACGCTCCTTGCTTATTAAGACATGGAATAGGATTGTACTTTGCTGCCACTCCACAAGATTTTGATCCTAATACTAGCCCTAACATCAACGCTCAGCCTCATCTTGCAGATTCAAGAGTTCTGCTTTCTCATATGAAATATAATGGAAGAGATGATGCCACTAATGTATCTTTTGGTGATTTTGTTGCAGGGGACTCGGGTAGCAGCAGTGGTACTTTTGTTTCTACTGGAGGTTTTTATCAAGTGCTGAATGATCAGCAAAGCCAGGATCTAAAAAACGGCAATCTATATTTTAAAATATTAGATAGATTCTACGAGGATAATAGTGGTCAATATTTAGTACAAATCAAAAGTGGGGTTTTGCGTACTGATTGGAGGCCCGAGGTATCTTTAGTAAAGATTATTAAAGATGTATTATTTGGCTCTAATCCTGGTAACGAGGAGACAAATGATCTCCTTATAACAGAAACAGAAGTGCTTGATAATGGATTCTTGAAGATTGTATATAATAACGTCATTAATAATCCAAATTATAAGCTAGCCGTCAGCGCTTTGCTTACCATATATCTGATATATACTTTTATGCAGTTTTTACTGGGCAATTCAGAGATGAACACTAAAGAGCTCATGACCGTGATACTAAAGATTATTATCATTTCTCAGCTTCTATCTGCAGATACCGCATGGACTTTTTTCAATCAATATTTATTTTCATTGTTTTTCAATGGTTCGGCCTACTTGCTCGGTTTACTAGGATCTAGCTTTGATGGTGAGACGAACATCGTTTCATTACTTTTGACCCCGCAACTCTATATTAAATTATCTTCTCTACCATTTTTAGACAACGCGGGAAGTGCTTTCGGCATAGGAATAGCGTATATGATAATACTGATTATATCAATCCTGATAGCTATCTGGGGAGTAATGTATTCTTTAACAGTATACGTGCTTTGCTTGATGATGATCAGTATGCTGATTATCCTGGCTCCAATCTTCTTATGTTTTGTATTATTTGATCAAACAAAGGGAATATTTGATAAATGGTTACAATATCTTATATCTTTCTCATTGCAAACTATAATCCTTATGGCCGGAGTTTCTATGTTTTCGGTGATAATAAAAGATCAGATATACAAAAATCTTGGGTTTCGAGTGTGCCAGAAGATACTATATCAGATTCATACTCAAAATGCATTCAACACTAAGATAGTTGGAAATCAAGGAAGGACAGCCTCTATATATTTCTGGAAGCCAAAATATCTGACTCCTGAGGATGGAGAGGAAATGGTAAACATACCTCTGCCTAATGCTCATTACGAAGTTGAACAAGATGGCAAAATCATTTCAAGTCCTTATCTTGCGAATGCCGGTGCAGTAAATGCCAAATATTGCGCCCCTTACCAATGCACTGGTATGAGATATCCTAGCTTTCCTTTTTTAGATCCTGAGGACCCATTTGATGCCAGTAAGTTAAAAAGAGCTTGGAGAGGTGATTTATTATCGCTGCAAGATGTAATAGTAATGTTCGTATGCTCTCTTTTAATGCTCATATATTCGTCTAATGCAGTTAGTGTTGCGGCATTCATTACAGGAGGATTTAGCGCCGAAACTACTGCAACAAAATTCTCAAGAGGGATAGCAAATAACGTTCAAGGATTTGTAGGCATGGGTATACGAATGGGGAGACAAGGTGTATCTTATGGCGCTCAACAAGTCACGAGAGTTGGTAGAGCCATGGGCATCGCAAGAGGCGACGAGGGGTCTATTGCAACTAGAAATCGTTCAAGTACAGATGATTCGGTTAGCTCAGAAGGATCTAAAGAGGGTGGTAAAAGCGAAGCTTCTTCGAGTCGTAGTTTCTTTAGTAGAAGAAGCAGAAGTGTAGATAATAACATAGGAGGTAGGGATATCTCATCGCAAGATGATAACAAATCATAATATATATTTAGTGAATCTGGAATGATATAGTATGATATATGGCATGATAATTACCTTGCAAGAATAAAAACACTGTGTTACTGTGGTCCCTATTATTCACTACGGGATCAAATACTATGAATCGGATTTTACAAACATTACTTTTTACTTTGGTGCCAATATTATTTTCAGGTTGCGCTGATAATGTAAAAAAATATAGAGTTGATCCTGTCATCGCCCACCAAATCCAATCTCATAATTTTAAACATATAGAGTTAACATCAGTAACGATGCCTCAAGGAGATACAAATAGTGTTCTGTGTCGCATGAGAAGCTCTATCTCTTTGCCTGAAAAAATGAAATATTCTGATTATATACGCGATGCGCTCGCAAAATCTCTTGTGATTATAAATGATAAAAAAAATCCCGCTGAATCTAGTCATAAATTAAGCGTCCTACTAACAAAAGTAGATGTAAATACACTAAATGCTAAGTGGTATATTGACGCTAATATTACTATTGATAATAATAAGCCAATTCCGTTAACAACATTCACTAGTCATAATTTTTCTTATATCGCAGATTCAGCTTGTATGAATGCTGCTAGTGCATTTGATGAAGCAGTAGATAGTTTTATAAAGCAAATGTTCACATATCCAGAAATTGCAACTCAGTTGAAATCTTGAGTGAGAGTATAGTTAAATCCTTCAAAATGTTTGAGTAATAATTTTATCTAAAGAGACTAATGTAACCCCGCTATTATTTTTTTAAGAAATGAAGCGCTGTTAAGTTATTAAGAATATTTATACATGCAAAAATCTTACATAATCTTACTACTTTACTTAAGGGCTCTTCCTAGGTTAGAAGAATTATTTATACCACCCCGAGTGTTCTGATTTTTGCCTTAGGATGAATCTCATTTTGAGATAATACTATAATACTTGCCCTGAATCTTTCTATTGCAGCTCTTACTAGAGATCTATTGCCACCCGATGTAAGTAATACAGGTATAATTCCTTTTGTCGCCTGATCATCATAAACTTTTTTGACCTTGATAGTAAACTCCTGGAGTTTTGAGGGTGGCATTATAAGATTTTTATTATCCCCCGACCCTTCCGTAAATTGAGCAAAAGACTGCTCCCATTCTGGAGAAAGAGTCACGACGGCGATAAATCCATCTGGATCTGAGCATGTATGGCAAATTTGTCTAGATAATTTTGAGCGCACATATTCTGTTGCATCTAATATACTATTACCGTGCTTCAACCCATCAGATGCTGATTCAAGAATTAATGCAAGGTCTCTAATTGATACTCGTTCGGCAAGGAGATTTTGTAATATTTTTTGCAATGAGCTTACAGATACTGGGTCTGGTACTACATCTTTTATTAGCTTCTTATTTTCTTCTTGCATATCGTCCAATAATCTTTGGACTGAGCTATAAGTTAATAATTCAGTAATATACTCTTTTACAAGTTCGGTAAGGTGAGTCGTGAGTATAGTTGGAGGATCTACCACAGTCAGGCCCATAAATTGCGCATCATCTTTTAGAGATTCCTCTATCCATGCAGCAGGCAATCCAAAGGTGGGCTCCTTTGTTCTTTCTCCCTTAATAGTTAATTCTTTCCCCTTAGGATCCATTACTAAGAATTTATCTGCATGTATCTCCCCTCTTCCACATTCTATTTCTTTAATTTTAATCACATATTCATTGTTATTTAGCTGTAAATTATCTTGCACTCTAATAGAGGGAATAATAAAACCCAGATCCTTAGCCATTTGTTTTCTGATGGCTTTAATTTGATCGGTCAATTTATTGCCTTTTGTGTAGTTGACTATTTGGAGTAAATTATACCCTAGTTCAACTTTTATTTGATCTATTTGTAAAGAGTCAGTAGGTCTATCTGCTTGCTTTGAATCATCTTCGGGATTGTCAGACTCGAGTTGATTCGCTCCTGATTGCCCTGATTTTGCATTAGGTTGGGATTGAGTTGCATTATTAATTGATGATATTAAATACCCGGCAATCCCACTAATACAAGATAAAATGAAAAATGGAAAAAATGGCAATCCTGGAACAATTGCAAGTATAGCAGTAACGCCAGAAGTCATTAAAAGTGGCTGAGGATACTTACTAAGTTGTCCAAATATTGCCTTATCGGCAGAACCTGCAACGCCTGATTTAGTCACAAGTAAACCAGCAGCAAGAGAGACTATTAAGGAAGGTATTTGAGAGACAAGTCCGTCCCCTATTGTAAGTATTGTGTATGTCTTTGCGGCTTGCTCTAGAGATAAACCTCTTTGTACCACTCCTATAATCACCCCTCCAACAAGATTGATAAATGTAATAATCAACCCCGCTATAGCATCTCCTCTGACGAATTTATTAGCACCATCCATTGCTCCGTAGAATGTATTCTCATCTTCGAGTTCTTTTCTGCGGGTTTTGGCGGTTTTTTCATCTACTAACCCAGCAGAAAGATCTGCATCTATAGCCATTTGTTTGCCTGGCAGCGCATCTAAATTAAATCTTGCAGCCACTTCAGCTATTCTACCAGAACCTTTGGTAATGACTACAAAATTAATTATAGTCAAAATCATAAAAACAATAAGCCCGATAATGACATTACCCTGCATAACGCAATGACCAAAAGCTTCTATGATATTACCTGCTGCACTCGCTCCATAGTGACCCATAGATAGAATAAGTCTAGTAGAAGCTATATTCAAGGAAAGCCTTAACATTGTGGTCACTAGTAAAATAGTCGGAAATACACTAAGCTCTAGAGGCTTTGCAATAAATAAAGTGGTCATTAAAATGATCAGCGATATCGTAATTGATAGAGCAAGTAATATATCCAGCAAAAAAGTAGGCACTGGAAGTATTAACACTATCAGTATAAAAATTATAGATGTAGCGAGGATAAATTCAGTGTATTTACCTACGATATTTAGGATATTTTTCATATATAATGATCGCTTATTCCTTTAAATAATATGATAATCTATGCAACAATCTTCGAATTACTCAGTATCTTTAGTAATTCTTCTGCCAAAAATCTGATTTCTCCAGCGCCGATAGACGAAGGTTCGGTTTCTAGCATTGTCTTACCTAAGTGCATACTTGATGCAAAACCTACTCTGTTGCCTATAGTAGTTTTTAGCATATATTCTTCTGGGAGACTCAAATTTTTTGCCATTGTTGATCTATTGATAGATCTATTAAGTACAATTTTGACATTTTTATTAGTATCGTGAGCATATTCTAAAGTTTTTTGGGTGGCCCATAAATCAGCAGGACTAGGTTGCATCGGTATTAATACTAAATCCGCGGCTCTTATAGCTGCTTTTGCATCAGTATCTGTATGAGGTGGGCAATCAATGATAATAAAATCGCTTATGAGTTTTAATTTGTTAATCTCATTGCTAATTCGTATGCCACCACATGATGCAAAACCTACTTCATGATCTGTACTATGATAATGCTCAGTTCTAATGCGGTACCACATAGTACTTGACCCCTGAGGATCTATATCAATGATGCATGACTTATTCTGCGCCTGCAATAGCGCTATTGCCAGATGTATAGCTATAGTGCTTTTTCCAGACCCGCCTTTATGCTGAGCAATTGTGATAATTTTTGCAGTCATTACGTATTTATATTTGCGCTCCTATTAAATCCTTAGTATGTTTGCCATGTTGCATTTATCAGTAAAACCATGAATTCGCATTCGATACTTCAAATTGATCTTCACATTATCAAGCAAAATTATTTAAAATTAAGAGAACTTGTATCTGTAGAAGTTGGGGCCACATTAAAAGCTGATGCCTATGGTTTAGGAGCAACACAAATTGCTACAGTGGTTGCTGACGAAGGTTGTAAAACCTTTTTTGCTGCAAATATACAGGAGGCTTATTGTCTTAAAGAGAAGTTTCCAAATATCGAGGTATTTTTTTACAATGGCTTTACTAAAGGAGAGGAGAAGATCATTGCGCATAATAATATACTCCCCGTAATCAGTAATTTATATCAAATAGAAATATTCAATAATTTTTGTATATCAAACAATATGAGACATAAGATAGCTATACACGTGGAAACTGGAATGAATAGACTCTCTATGCCTTATGAAGAAATTTTGCGCCTTGCTTCGGACAGAGATTTATATTCTAATCTAGATATAGAATATATAATCAGCCATCTTGCATCTGCAGAAGACTATACTAACGATTTTAATGTAATGCAGCTTGAGAGATTTAAACAAATAGTTAAATTATTTCCAGGAATAAAGTGCAGTCTTGCAAATAGCGCTGGTATTTTGCTTGGATCTGAATATCATTTTGATATAGTAAGACCTGGGGCTGCCCTCTATGGCATTAATACTAGAGAGAATATGAGCCTTTTTGGCAACCCGGTGAAATTAATCTCCCCACTACTTCAAATTAAATGCGTGAGAAAGGGAGAAAGTTTAGGGTATAATCAAACATATGTAGCAAATAAAGATACCTGGATAGGAACAATACCATTAGGATATGCTGATGGTGTATTTAGATCTTTGAGTAATAATGGGTATTGCTATATAAATGACAAGCAGCTCCCTATAATTGGGAGAGTATCAATGGATTTGGTCAATATTGATCTAAGTAATTTAGATGAATCACAAAGATATATTGGTCAAGAAATTAATATAATATGCGAGCATCAGACCCCTGATCAACTCGGTAGTTTGTTAGGTACTATAGGATATGAAATTATAACAGCTTTAGGTAATAGATATGAAAGAAGATATACAAGATAAACATAGTAGCGTAATAACAAATTTTATAGAATTCGCTGGTATTATTGGAGCATATATTATTGCATTGGCTGAAACAATGGGATCTATAACTATTTTTTTTGGGCGTGCTGTTTTTGGACTTTTTCAGAAGCCATTTTATTTTAAAAACTATATTCATCAAATAGTATTTATAGGATTTTATTCACTCCCAGTAGTTGGAATGACTGCAATATTTTCTGGCGCTGTACTTGCGCTACAAAGTTATGTAGGCTTTCAAAGATTCTCGGCTGAGAGCGGTATTGCAACCGTAGTAGCTATTTCGATCACTCGCGAACTTGGGCCGGTACTTTCTGGTCTCATGGTCGCAGGTAGGGTGGGAGCATCTATTGCAGCAGAAATAGGGACTATGAGAGTTACTGAGCAAATTGACGCTCTACATACACTATCTACAGATCCTATAAAATACTTGGTTACTCCAAGAGTTGTTGCTGGTATAATATCATTACCATGCCTTGTTTTAGTAGCCGATATTATAGGTATTATGGGAGGCTATATGGTGAGTATCTATAAACTTGATTTTAATTATGCGATATATATTTCTAACACTTTCAAATATTTACATGCAATAGATATCATATCTGGTCTGGTCAAAGCCTGCGTTTTTGGTTTAATTATTACATCCGTGAGTTGTTTTTGCGGGTTTTATTGCGATAAGGGCGCGCGTGGAGTAGGTGCAGCCACTACAAAAGCTGTGGTCAATAGCTCGATCCTCATCCTTTTGAGTAATTATTTCTTAACAGAGCTATTTTTCTAAATTATTACTATGCAAGACTACATTATAAAAATACAAAATTTAGTAAAAACTTTTGGTACTCATGCAGTATTAAAGGGAATAAATTTAAATATAGAAAGAGGTAAATCATTAGTTGTTGTAGGGGGGTCTGGTACTGGTAAGTCTGTTCTGATCAAAACTATCATAGGACTTATGGCGCCCAGCTCGGGCAGTATAAATGTCAATGGAGTCGATATGACTTCTGCTAATAATACAGACAAAAAAACCTTTCTTACAAAATGCGGGTTTCTTTTTCAGGGGGGAGCTCTTTTTGACTCCCTTACCATAGAAGAGAATATTACTTTCTTTGCATCGCGTCTTTATGGATTAAATAATAAGTCTAGAAGAGAGCTAGCACTAGATAAGTTAAATGCAGTAGGGTTAAGCCAGAGAGTACTTGATTTATATCCTTCTGAACTTTCGGGAGGTATGCAAAAAAGAGCGTCTCTTGCAAGGACTATAGCTACAAATCCTGAGATTATTTTTTTTGATGAACCTACTACTGGTTTAGATCCGATTATGTCCAATGTTATTAATGAACTGATTGTTGCTGCAAATAAGAAACTTGGATGTACCTCTATTATTATTACTCATGATATGAATAGCGTAAGAGCAATAGCCGATAAAGTTGCGATGCTGCATGATGGCTCTATAATGTGGGAGGGTACTTCTACAGAGATGGATAAAACTAATAATCCATATGTACAACAATTTGTATCAGGCAATACAGAAGGTCCTATTGCGGTATACTAAGTAGATAGTAGATCAAGATTTATCTATACACAAATCAATTCCCAGCTCAATAGTATACCACCAAGATATACATTTGTTAATTTTATCTAGCCTAGCAATAACTCAATTCATTGTACAATCAGATTCAATTAGAAAAATAAATTTCGCAGGACCATCTAACCACTTATCTAAAAATTGAATCTAAGGATTGATAAATAACATTCATAAGTGAATGACTAATAAAAATCTTGTATTATTTTGGAGTGACTCTGTTCATTTGCTATAAAACTTGGAGGCAAACTATTGGGCATTAGTAAGCAAAGCTCTAGTAATAATGCTTTGCATTATTTAAAAAATACCCAAATAACTAGATTCCAGGACTATCACACTATTGCAGGAGCTCTGAGGGCTCCCTTAATTAAAGGCAAAGATTGTAATAGTGTTGGTAGTAGAAATTAATCCAGGCAAATTCCTGATTACTTATGATGCAATCAATACTAACTCTATTTTTGCTTTATTACTTAGAGTAAAACTCAATAATTAAGTTCACTTCTGGTTCAAAAGGAAATGGTATGTCAGATACTAGAGGAAGTCTGAGTAGCTTGCCTTGCATTTGAGTAGAGTCAAAGCTAAAGTAGTCTGGGACTCTCCTTTCGCCTTTTGCAATAGATGCCAAGATCACAGGAAGTTGCTTTGATGATTCTTTTACTTCTACTATGTCTCCTAGTTTAAGATTATAACTTGGTATATTTACTCTCTTGCCATTTACTAATACATGACAATGTGTAACAAGCTGACGAGCTGAAAAAATTGAGGGCGCTAAGGTCATTCTATATACTGCAACATCTAGCCTAGATTCTAAAATGCCTAGAAAATTCTCTCCAGTATTACCTTTTTTTCTTATTGCTTCCTTGAAGATGTTTCTAAACTGACGCTCGTTTATTCTACCATAATGAGATTTAACTCTTTGCTTAGCTCTTAAATGTATGCCATAGTCAGATAACTTAGACATCGAAGAAGGCCCCTGCTGACCTGGTTTGTAATTTCTTTTATGGAAAGGATCATTTCCATCGCCCCATATTGTTACACCAAGTCTTCTGCTTGCTTTAAACTTTGCGCTCACTATTTTTGTCACGTAAATATTCTCTCACTTTGATCAATAATTCAGAATTATATATACATAGGCAAGTAGAGTCAAACTAATTTTTTACTGAGTGCTTAAGTTCATATAATTATGATAGTAGTGGCTGCTAGGAATTTATATCCACAGCAGTATGATCTACTCCTATGCATCTCTTTACATGCTCTAACTTTTCTAAATCTCACTTAATAATACTTAATTTCCCATTTATTATCATCCTCCTTAAGACAAAACATCGCTAAATCGCAATTATCAAGAGTTCTTAAAGGGAGTTTATAATATAACAATAGAGTGGCAAAAGTGAAGCCGTGCCCAACAAACAATATTCCTTGGTCCTCATTTCCTATATTTTCTTCTATAACTTTGACTACACGATTCTGAAATGATTGCTTAGACTCTCCACCTGGAATAGTTATATCTCTAGGATGCTCAGATACTAATTTTGTGCATTCTTCATTGGGCAATGAGGTAAAATTACCTAAGTTGAGCTCTCTGAGATTTTCTTCTACTTGAATCTCTGATAGCCATATAATTTCTGCCGTATGTTTTGCTCTTAAGAGAGGGCTACAAATAACTTTTTTTATCCCTAAATTACTAGCGATTTTTTTCTTTAAAATATGAGCTTGAGTAATACCTTTTAAAGTAAGGGGGCAATCTATTAAACCACCTGCAGCAATTTTTTTTT
Organism: uncultured Rickettsiaceae bacterium; assembly: GCA_964351245.1. Classification (GTDB taxonomy): domain Bacteria; phylum Pseudomonadota; class Alphaproteobacteria; order Rickettsiales; family Rickettsiaceae; genus JANRKH01. Next base: position 59,597 of record CAYGNF010000002.1, read on the forward strand.
CATTATATTCAGACTCTCCGTGTCTTACAAAATAAAATCTCATAATTTACCTTATATATTATCCTCTAGCAACTGGTAAAAACTTACTAATATCTCCTAATCATATTACCAATCAAATTTATAGACTCCATCATCAGACTTGCGAATTCATACATACATCATTAATTTTGCGCATTAATTCTTCTTTTTGATAAGGTTTTCTTAGATATCCCGCAGCCCCGAGGGATAATGCCTCCTTGATTTGGGTTTCATCTAGAGTACCCGTCTGAAGTATGACTGGAATATGCTTTAATTCCTTGCTACTTTTAATTTTTCGTAACACTTCTATGCCATCAATCTCTGGCATCATTAAATCTAATAAAATAATATTAATATTTTGGGCTTTTTCTCTATCAGATAAAATACTAAGTCCTTCAGCCCCGCTTTGTGCTTTTATTAAATCGATATTAGAAGAGTATAGTATCATTTCTGCGGTACTAAGACATATTTCTTCGTCATCTATTATAAGGACTGTTTTTCTATTGGCGCTGAGCTCTCCGGACTCGGCATTATCATTATCTGTATTTTGCAAGATTCCTTCTTGTTTTAAAGGTGGATCTAAATGGACTGGGATTTTAAGTCCAAAACGTGCTTCGTGCATATCATCATCATAAATTATATCTATTGTGCCTTTATGAGCCTTAGCTATTTGCTTAGCAACTATAAGACGAAGCTTAAAGCAATCTTGCATCTCCCTGAGAGGTTTTTCTAATTCCGGCAATATTAGCATTTGTTTTAATACAGAAGGAGAAATATTGATTTTTGTGCATATTATTTCAAGCAATATAGTTTGTTGATCATTGCTAGTATACGATATCGAAACCTCGATTTTACCCTTACCTGGACTATTCAACTTGCATGCATTCATTAATAAATTTCTTACTATATGTTCTAATTTGATCCTATCTCCTATTACAAATAAACTATTGATCTTGCGATTATCTAAAACTAGATTATTGAAAATAAGGTCATCTGTTGGAATATGACTAAAATTTTCACGCACTTCTTGTATTACAGTTTGAGTCATTTCTATGAAATCAAGTTGTTGTGTATGCAGTACAAAGGTATTGGTGATAAAATTAGTAAAATCAAATAAATTATTCGCTAGATGCTGCAATCTAGCCGTACTTGATTTGATATTTTCTAAATATCGAGCTCGTACTTGATCAGAAAGTTTATGATAACGTTTTGTAAACACATTCACTAAATTTGTAAGACCATGGATAGGAGTTCTGAGCTCGTGACTCACTATATTCATAAAATCTGCTTTTTTATAATTTGAGCTTATTTCCTTTATATACTCGGCTAGTTTTGAGAAATCCGAAGATGTAGAATGCCCAACTTTATTGCTAATTATTGAGCGAGATCCCTTTGCGGTGCGCCATATGAGGTATATGCACAATATAAGTAACAATACCCAACCTAGTTGAAATATCATACCACTAAAACCACTGTCTATATTGGGGGTTTTTTGAGTAGTATTTATATCAGCAATACTAGGTAAGTGAGATGAAGCAACGACTGTATCAGCAACATCTTCATAATCTGCATGAGGAATTCTTGTAGCATCTCTTGCATGCGTAATATTCAGAAGTCTTAAATCTAAAATAATAGAGCATAATATTAGCATACAAAATTTCTTGACATTCATATAAAAAACAAATTTAATTAGGGTGGCTATTATAATATACAGTGATTACTTTATTGCTAATAAAAATCATGGCACAACTTAATACAATACTAATTTATTTACAATAATAATTTTGTAACAGAAGTATTAATGGCAAAAGAATAATTTACTAATGTAACATCTTTAAAAAATTCTATCAAATGAAAGGCATCATTCTTGCTGGGGGTCTTGGGACCAGGCTATACCCCCTAACCTCCTCAATAAGTAAACAACTATTACCGGTCTATGATAAACCGATGATATACTATCCTATGGCCAATCTAATGCAAGCAGGTATCAAAGATATTCTTGTAATTAGCACTCCATGGGATACGCCTCTGATCTCTAAAGCCTTAGGCGATGGTTCAGATTTTGGAATTAATTTAAGTTACGAAGTGCAAAATAAGCCAGAAGGTATAGCGCAGAGCTTTATTATTGCAGAAAAATTCATTGGGGACTCTTCGGTCTGCTTGATTCTTGGCGATAATATTTTTTATGGTCCTACATTTGCAGATCAAGTCTTGATGGCAACCAAAATAACAAAAGGAGCCAGAATTTTTGGCTATAGAGTATCCGATCCTGAGAGATATGGGGTAATAGATTTTGATAATCACGGTAAAATTTGTCGAATAATAGAAAAACCAAAGCAATTTGTATCTAATTTTGCTGTTACGGGACTATATTTTTATGATAATACAGTAGTACAAAAAGCAAAGCAAATAAACCCTTCAGCAAGGAGGGAGCTTGAAATCACCGATATTCAAAATTTATACATACAAGAAGGTACACTAGATGCAACATTGCTAGAATACGGAGAAGCATGGCTTGATGCAGGTACATTTGATTCATTGCTTGAGGCTTCTTTGTATGTGCAGGTGATTGAAAAAAGACAAGGAGTGAAAATATCGTGCCCAGAAGAAATTGCTTTATCGAAGGGGTGGATTAGTAAAGAGTTTTTAGAAAAAAAACTTGGTACCCTAAAGAAGAATGAATACACGGAGTATTTATCTCATTTACTAATTCGTTTAGATTCAGAATGTTCTAGATCTAAAGAGCATAAGTAGTATGGTCAAATTACTAAAAATCTAATGCCCACTTACCGCATCTCTTAAATAGACGCATGCAAGCACTGCGAATATATATGCCTGTAATATCGCAACAAACATCTCGAATCCTGTCAGCATAAGAATCATAGGAACTGGCAATAGTTTTGTAATATGAGGCAATATCACAACAAATCCAGCTAGTACTTTTAAAAATACATGCCCTGCTACCATATTAGCAGCGAGCCTCAGAGATAAGCTAATGGGCCTAGCGAAAAAAGTAAATAACTCAATTACAATCATTAAAGGCATAAGCCAGGCTGGTACTCCCCGTGGTGTAAAGAGCTTCAAAAACCCGAAACCCTGGTACTTAAATCCAGCTACGATTAAAGTCAAGAATACTAAGATGGATGGTACAATAGTGGCTGAAATATGACTTGTTGTTGTAAATGAGTAAGGAATCATCCCAAATAAATTAGCTGATGCAATAAACAAAAATAGACTCAATATCATTGGGATAAATTTCTTGCCAGATTCTCCCATATTATCGTACGACATTTTTTCTATCAGTAGGTACGTATTCTCGCATGCCATATGCATTTTTCCCGGCACTCCTCTATTGTTAGTCTGCAGCACCAAAATGAGTAAAATCATTAGGGACGTAATAATAATCATTGTCATACTAGAGTTTGTTATACTTATATCAAAGCCTAACAATTCTAGCTTTAATATAGGATAAATAATAAATTGATCCAATGGTCCATGATGTGCTTCTGTGCTCATATCTATACCTAATAATTTATATAGATAATAGCATCGACAATAAATTATTTCAACAAAGAATCTATGGCCTTGCTGATCTCGGTGAATGACATACCCTTCTCAAAAATTTTGTTATTGATAATCATAGTAGGAGTGCCTTCAAAACCTTCAGTTCTTGATAAGAGCTTAGATTGATTCATTAGATATATACCTAATTTTTTATCATCCAAGCATTCTTGATATCTCTCAGAGTTGATTCCTCCAATTAATGCTATACTTCCGAGCAACTCTTTATGATTTCTATTAAAAGCCCAAGTATCTTGTTTATCTAATAAAGCATCGTGAAGTAATTGGCGCCTTAATTTATCTGCGCATAAACATAGAATAGAGGCGTTTAAATCTTGAGATGTAAACACAATTGCTCGTGAGATAAAGGCTATCTTCTTAGTATCAATATATTTTGCTTTGATTTTAGGATATATGTATTTATGAAAATATGCACAATGCGGGCATGCGTATGAGAAATATTCTATCACTACAATTTTTGATTCTGGATCTCCCTCTATAACATCAAACTCGTAAAACTTACCAGAATTTGTATGATCTTTAGTATGAGTGGGTATATCTACCTTGGATGCAGAAGAAGTAAGTGAGTTAATGTCCTTAATAGAGGAGGTATGCTGAATTTGTGACTCGGTACTTGAGGAGGAGTTGCTAGATAAGGAAATACTATCTGGGGGTCTATTAGGATTTTCGGTTGACCGGTCCTGACTTTCTGTGGAGCGAAGAGCTGACTGATCCTCGGCGATAATCTCACCTGCATTACTTAAAATATCGCGGACTTCCTGAGAATTATTCTGAGATTCGTGCTCCATAATATTAGAAGTCTTGGCTTGATGAATAATAGTATCCTCAGGATCATCACTACTTGATTTCTTATAATTATCTTTGCTTGCAGATACATCTCGATTCTCTGAAATATCCTTATCTTTTTTACCATTAGTTAATCGCTCAATCAGAGTCATAACTCTATCGGTGATTGAGAAATTTTTCTTTTTAGATTCCTCGGGTCTATGTATTGCATGAGTAACTATCACATCAGAACTTTGCTTTGTTTGCATAGGGCTCGATATTTTAGCTTCTTCTTGCTTTCTTTGCTCTTCTGAGAGTTTTTCTTGTTGGATCTTGTGTTTGATCTTCGCAATCTTTGCCTCTTCTGCCCGAAGTGCTTCGGCTGCTTTTTTACGGGCTTCTTCTGCTAACCGAATTTCTTGCTCAGATTTATTCTTTTGCTCTTCTGCCAGCCTTGCTTCTTCTTCTTGCTTTCTTTGCTCTGCTGCAAGTTTTTGTTCTTTGATATTGTTTTTAATCTCCTCCAGCTTTGCTTCTTCTGCTATTATAGCCTCTTCTGTTTTTTTACGGGCTGCTTCTGCTAATTGCATTTTTTGCTCAGCTTTACTTTTTTGTTCTTCTGCAAGCTTTGCTTCTTCTAGTCTTTGCTTGTGAATTTCAGCAAGCTTTTCTGCTTCTGCTTTTATAGCTACTTCTATCTTTTGCTGAATCTGGGCAAGTTTTGCTTCTTCTGCATTCGTAGCTTCTTCTGCTAATTGCATTTTTTGCTCAGCTGCGTTCTTTTGCTCTTCTGCAAGCTTTGCTGCTTCTAGTCTTTGCTTGTGAATTTCAGCAAGCTTTTCTTCTTCTGCCTTCCTAGCTTCTTCTGATTTTTTACGGGCTTCTTCTGCTAACTGAATTTCTTTCTCGGTTTTACTCTTCTGTTCTTCGGCCAGCTTTGCTTCTTCTAGTCTTTGCTTGTGAATTTCAGCAAGTTTTGCTTCCTCTA
>CAYGNF010000003.1:0-60465 GCA_964351245.1 uncultured Rickettsiaceae bacterium
ATGTATCGATTGGGATAGGCAAATTTGGTCCTTATATCAAGTGTGGCAATAAGTTTACTTCTATTCCAAAAACAGAGGATCCTTTTGGCATTAATTTGACTCGTGCTTTGGAAATAATCACAGAACATGCTAAATTAAGCAAAAACAGAGCAAAAAAGTAATATGACACAAAACATACCAGTAACAGTAGCTTTTGGAGACGGCATAGGTCCCGAAATTATGGATGCAGTACTATATATCTTAAAAGAAGTAAAAGCCCCACTCAGGATTGAGACAATAGAAATTGGAGAACAACTATATAATAAAAACTATACTTCTGGAATCGCAGAAGATACATGGGAATCTTTAGCAAGAACAAAAGTATTGTTAAAGGCTCCTATCACTACTCCTCTTGGGGGTGGATATAAAAGTCTAAATGTTACTTTGAGGAAGGCGTTAGGCTTATATTCAAATGTAAGACCTGCTATATCATACCATCCATTTGTTGGCACTAGGGATTCCAAGATGGATTTAGTTGTAGTTAGAGAGAATGAAGAAGATATTTATGCGGGTATTGAATATAGACAAACCCATAATATGTATCAATCTATTAAGCTGATCAGTAGAATAGGAAGTGAAAAAATCATCAGATACGCATTCGAATACGCGGTAAAAAATAAACGCAAAACAGTATCTTGTTTTAGTAAAGATAATATTATGAAATTTTCGGATGGAATATTTCACAAGGTATTTGATGAAATATCAAAAGAATATCCGCAAATCAAATCTAATCATTACATCATAGATATTGGTACTGCAAGGCTTGCAACTAGCCCCGAATTATTTGATGTTATCGTAACATCAAATTTATATGGAGATATAATTTCGGATGTTGCTTCGGAAATTTCAGGTTCAGTAGGTCTTGCTGGATCTGCAAATATCGGAGAAGCATATGCTATGTTTGAGGCTGTTCATGGCTCTGCTCCTGATATTGCTGGAAAAAATATGGCTAATCCGTCTGGACTGATAAATGCATCAATTATGATGCTCGTGCATCTTGGCTTAGGGTCTTATGCATCTCTGATTGAAAATGCATGGAAAAAAACTCTAGAGGATGGAGTGCACACAGGAGATATTTATAATGCCGCCATATCATCTAAAAAAGTGGGTACAAAAGAATTTGCTCAGGAAGTAGTGCAACGATTTGGGCAGTCTCCATCTAGCATCAAAAGTGTAAAATATAATGACATCGTTGATTCTAGTACTGCTAGAGTATACAAGATTAATACCACAGAAAAGAAGGAGTTGGTAGGAGTCGATATATTCATTCAAAGCAACTCATCTAATGCCCATGAAGTAGCTGATACTGTATCATCTATAACATCTTCCCTCGAGCTTAACACTATCGCAGCAAAAGGCCTTATGCTGTGGCCAAAAAAAGAACCAGTGCAATTTTTATCAGATCACTGGTGTTTAAGATATATGGCAAAAAACAAAGCCCCAGTATCTCATCAAAATGTTGCGGATCTTCTATCTGAGTTAGTAAAACTGGATGTAGATTTTATAAAAACTGAAAATCTGTATAATTTTGACAATAATAGAGGATATTCTCTGGCTCAAGGAGAATGACATCTTTTAATCTGGTGCTTGTTAAGTGTTTGGTAGCTATAAGTAAGTAAAGATCTTGCTTTATATTCAAAGTACATAAATTAGATAGTTAGTAAAAAATATGCAATTAATAGTTCTTGGATTTCTGAATTCTGAAATTACACAAGCAATAAAAATTGTAAAGCAAAGAGGCGCTAAGGTTATATTTGCCGAAAGTATCGATGAATGCTTAGAGATAATTTTGAGGGGTAATAGTCCAGATCTGCTAATGATAGATATATCTTTTGATATAGCCGCGATAGGAGCCAAGTTAGCTGCACAAAAAATCTCAGCTAATATAGTAGCTTATGGTCTTAATGCATCCCCAAAAGAGGCTGTGTCTGCCATTAGGGCTGGAGCTAAGGAGTTTTTGCCCCTACCTCCCGATGAAGAGATAATAGCTGCTATGTTAGAGGCAATCTCAAAACAAAACAAAAATCTTATATATAAATCCGATATAATGGGAGAAGTACTCCAACTTGCTGAAAAAATTGCAAAATCAGATGCTCATGTTTTAATTACGGGAGAGTCTGGCACCGGCAAGGAAGTACTAGCAAGTTTTATACATCACAATAGTAACCGCTCGCATGCAAACTACGTAAGAGTGAATTGCGCGGCCATTCCTGAGAATCTTATAGAGTCAGAGTTGTTTGGTCATGAAAAAGGCGCTTTTACAGGAGCATTAGCAAGGCGTATTGGTAAATTTGAAGAATCGAGTAACGGCACTTTATTGCTTGATGAAATATCAGAAATGGACATTAAGTTACAAGCCAAGCTTCTAAGAGCAATTCAAGAAAAGGAGGTAGATAGACTCGGAGGTCAGGGTGCAGTCAAAGTAAACCTCAGAATTATTGCCACTTCCAACAGGGATCTACAATCTGAAATTAAAAAAGGTCATTTCAGAGAAGATTTGTATTTCAGGCTCAATGTTATTAATTTAGAAATACCACCATTGCGCGCAAGAAAAGATGATATACTAGATCTTGCATATTTTTTTATTGATAAATATTCTAGCAAGCACAATGCGGATACTCAAACATTTGATGATTCTGCTTGTGATATATTACTAGCTCATAATTGGCCAGGTAATATCCGAGAATTAGAGAACGCAATTCATCGAGCAGTGCTGCTAGGAGATAATATTATTAGCGCAAAAGATTTTGATTTTTTAAAGAATAAAAATCCTACAATCCCTGAATGCAGTGAGAGAGCTCTTATAGTCAACACTATGAAATATTGTTTGGGAGATATAAATCAAGCATCTAACATACTAGGTATCTCTATTGCGAATTTATCTAAAAAACTCGATAGCAAAGTATCATAATAATTAATGTACATTAGTTGAGATCTATGGTTATAATATTTTTTTCAAAAATAGCTTCCTCTAATACTCTATCGCTTTATGATGTAATCTAGAGGGTAATCGTTTCTTAGTAAAACGTGTTGATATCCTACTTTCTCTTGTTTATCAATTAATATTGGGGCCATAAGATTTGCAGTAATTTGCAAATTATCTCCATCCTTAGAGATTTTAGTAATGGCAACTACAGATAAATTTTCGCCCTCTATGTTATATAACTTTGCACCTTGAAGTATATCATCGTAATTCATCACAGCATCTGGTCCTGAAAAAATCGCCTCACCCAAAGGAGTAATAATAAATGCAATTTTTTCATTATCTAAAGATTGCAAAATCAATGATCCTGGAATTTTATTATCCGGAATAGTCGATATGCAATAATTGTATAGATTGGCAAAACCTAATATAGCATTGGGAAAATAAATGACTTTTTGGGGATCTAATGTGATTTCACCAAAATACGTAATTAATTTTTTTTCCTGAAATTGATCTTTGTATTTTAATCGAGCCAATGATCATACCTCATATAGTTTTCTTAGTGCTTCAAATTTATTCTGCATTGTTGTTTTAAGATTAGATGTCATAGCCTGCATATCTGCAGTATTTTGCTGCTGCTCAACAAAGCCCTCCACAGGATTATGTCTAAATGTATTATCGTATATAGAAGTAGATGAAGCAATATCAGTGCCAAGACGCACATTTTCTGTATCTATTGTGCGCTGATATTGTGATATTTTAGCCGTAGTAATACTTAAGGCTCTCATTGATGACTCGAGTCTTTGAAATATCTTTTGTTTTGATGCGTAATTATCAGTATTAAGATCTTTTATCAGATGCAAGGAAGCTATAAATTCACAAAAACAGATGTTTGAGGCATTGATATCGCCATCAAGACTTACTGCATTATTAAGTATGATACTACCATATTGATCTACTACATCTGTATAATTTGCAGTAGCTTGATTATTTATTATATTAGAGAATTGTACGAAATTATCTATATTCTCTATTGGAGGTAGATGCTTCATCGCCCCCCCAAATATATATCCCACAGAAGGATTTTGTTGATTCAATATTCCCGCAATTCTCTCAAAATAATCACTTGTATTTGCAGTAATAATTTCTTTTGGCTTTGTTGCATCGATGCTGGATACAAAATTATTTACCTCTAGAATTAGGTCATGAAAATAACCAAGATGGGCTGATACAATATTTAGCACATTTTCTGAATTAGTATTCGATGTTATCGATATTCTTGATCTAGATAAATTTGCTTGTACATTATCATAACTTTTTAATAATCCGTGATTGCGCATCTCAGATAAGTCTTTGAATTTTGTACCAGATATTTGAGCTTTTATCATATCATCGCGCGTGCGAATAATAGAATTTAACTTTTGTCCTTGACTAGATCTGAGAGATGAAGCTAGTAAATTACCTGAGGTCTTAGACATATCATCTATCTCGCTAATGCATTAAGTAACATTTTTTGCATTTCTTGGATCTTTGCCATAGTTTGCACTAGAGTATTTTTATATAAAACAAGATTGGAAAGATCTAGCGCATGCTGATTTGGATCAAAGCCATATTTCTCCTGATAATCTAAAGCGAAATATTGAAGTGTAGCAGTTTTGATTTTAGTGTCGCTATAAGCTGATTCTTGGACAGATAAAATACGATCTAAGATATTTGTCGCATAAGAAGATAGCCCATTGCCTGTAATATTTATATTTTCACTTGTGATAAAATTTGAATTATGCTCGAGTTTAACAAAATCCTCATATAATTTGCCATAAGAGCTTGGCATAATAATAGAAGATGATCCAAGCGCAACTGCGCTGATCACATCAGAGCCCCCCGCAAAATTTAGCGTATTAGTATCAGCCACGCCATTGAAAATATTATCACCTGCTGATGCGAATCTAAAGCTAATATTATTACCATTTGTCCCTACAATCTGCGATTTCATAGTAATAGATCCAGTATTTGCTGTAAATTCGACAAAATTATTGCAATATTTATCTGTATTTAAAAAGGCAACTACTCGATCTATAATCTCCTGCTCAGAAGTAAGACCATCAATACTGATTTGATCTGTGGTAGCAAGTGGAGTATTGACTAAATTATAAGTTTTTGTTCCTATTGAAACATTAGCATTATGATAACTTGCGAGATTGATTGCTCCTCCAAAAGCTGCAAAATTTACAGTTGCGTCAGCATTACCTACGCCAATTAGCCTATTCTCAGTTTTTGCAGATGTTTTCTGCATTCTACCAGAGGAAAACAAAGATTCATTTTTGAAAATATCTTGCCTGATCCCAAAATGCAAACCATATTGCCCCTTTGTTTCTTCTAGAGAAAATAGATTATTCATGCCAAAAAAATGCCCGAAGCCCCGGGTAGTACTACTAAAGCCATCAAGTTTGACATTAGTGCTACTATCTTCATCCTGCATTACTATTCCGTATGCTTCGTTAGAATTTTTTCTAATGCATAATACACCTTTTTCTCCGTTAATGATTTTTGAGCCATCGGGCCTTGTTATATCTGCAGAAATTTTCACACTTGTATCTACCGTGATTTGGGTAAAATCGCCGTCAGAAGCTCCTCCTACAAGAGACCCTGGTATCCTTGTGCCAGCTGGTATAATTGAATCAAAATCTACTGCAAAGCGTAATACACCTTCCCCAAATGCTCCATTAGAACCCTTTACTCTGAATTTTATATCTATGTCTTGCATTCCAGTTAAAGTGTTTTTGTTTAAGGTGATATTTTGGAAGGTCCTTGCTTTATCACCAGCTTGGAGTATAAATTTGTCAGGAAGATTACCTTCAACAAAACTACCATCAGGATTTTGTACTTCTAAAATTTCAAAATCAGCTGCGAATTCAGAATTATTAAAAGCCGCAAAGTCAAATCTTAGCTGTCCTTTTTGTGATGTAGACACTACCATTGAGATATCTTGCACAAGATTCTTGTAAATATTATCGGCTTGAGGCCCCATGGCAATCACAGTTTTATTAGTAAATTGAAAATGAGAATTAATTTCATTTAATATGGCTCCAACACTAACTTTGTTGCCATCCGATACTTCAGATAATTTATCTAAATTCAGCTTTAGAGGAGGTATATTGAAGGATTCCATCCCACTTCCAGTCTTTAAATTCCTACCATTTGCATCCACTAGTCCTATGCTTACATTACCCTTCCAGTCGAATGCATCTGTAGATGATGTTAAAGTGGATCCCACTATCTCCTTTCTACCCCCAAAACAAGAGCCTGAGTTATGAACGGCATTAACTTTTTGCGCAACATTCACAGCAAGAGCATCCAAAGATTCGATTAATCTAGGTATTTTCTCATTATATAGATCAAACAACCCAGATATCCTACCAAAATAACCAGACTCAGAAGCTTTAGTAAAAATCTTGCTACAAATTTGAGTAGGCTGAGGAGTTTTATCAAAGCTTTGCGCATTTTCGTATCTCATGTAGACATCAGGTATATCTGCCCCCAATTCTATCTCTTGCTGAGCTAAAGTTGGTACTACAAATCTTGCATATCTATTGGTAGATTCCACCATGACATATCCTCCCGTGCTTACAGTAACAGAACCGTCTTTGGCATATTTTGGTGTATCTATACCAATTAATGATGAAATATTATTGATTAATATATCTCTTTGGTCTTCAAGAAATGATTTATCGCTATCATCTCTTTGCGCTCTGAGCTGCTGATTTGTACTTGCAAGATCTTGAAGATGTTGATTTAAATGATCAAGTTCTTCTGTAATACCATTATATGCATGCCATTTTTTCTCATAACATAGGCCAGAAGTTTTACTAATGACCTGCGCTAAATTATTTGCTTGATCTACGCATATTCTTTTGTGAGTGCTATTGGAGGGAGCATTTGCTGCAGCTGATATTGATGATAAAAACTCAGAGACTTCTTGAGCAAGAGCAGGCCTTGCTGATTCATCTATAGTAGAAAGATGATCGGTGATTATAGAAAGAGAATCTGAGATTTGCTTTGCATTTTCTGCTTGAGATGTATATTCCCTAAGAGTCCCGAGTTGCATCAAATCAACTTTCCTGACTACTACAGAGCGCATACCGGTAATTGCATCACCCGTAATAATTGCCGAGGTCTTTAAATCCTTTACTGATAATTCTGGATTTTGCATGACAAGCACATTTGAAGACATGATATCTGCTTGTTTATCAGCAATTTTTAATCCGGCAGTAGAAATTTTACACATATTAAGTATCCTCCTATAATTCTTTTAAACACACTAGTGGCTCTAGATGCTTTTCGGTCTCTCCATTTGCCCCATAGCAAGACTCATTGGTAATTTGTTCCTTAAGTTTAATGCCCATAACTTCACTAATTTTTTTAGATATTCTATAATTAATCTCTAGCTTAATCTGAACATTCATAGATATACGATCTAACCTCTTTTGCTGAGCTATGATTGTATCTAATAGATTATTTTCTTTTAGTATTTCTTTGCTGGGTAATTTATTATTCAATTCAAGAAATTGCTCCGAATAATCTTGCATCGTATTTAATGTTTTGGTCACATCGTTTGGTTTCTTTCGATCTAGTAAATTATCAATCTTTACAAGATAATTGATGAATTTATCACTCGTATACATAAGTTGTTTAGCTGCGCTTAGCGCTTCATAATTTTGTTTTAACTCTTTCCGATTCATTTGTTTGTGCCTCCAATAAGCCGCCATATTCTTCAATGAGCTTTGCCGAAACCGCCTTTGCAAAAGGTCCTGGCTCATCATAAACATCTGCTACAATTTTATCAATAAACTGGTCTCCATATATAATCTCAGATATATCCTCTTTTGTACTGGTTTTAGATGAGCTATATGCGGCTTTCCAAATTGTTGATATTATATAATGCTCAAATTCTTTAGCAAAATCAGATAGTTTTTTTATATCAGTAGCAATTTTCGTGCCATCTAGGCTTTTTATGCTATCAGCTGTTGTAGCGCTAGTTTTATTTGTATCTAATGCGCTCTGCATTTTAGATGAGAAATCCCCATGACCTGTATTGCTATTTGTTTTAGCATTTTGTATCTCAGGATCTTTCGGTATTGCGGCGTGATTAGCGATATTCATAATGTCCATTATCTTACCTCCAGTACTGCATCTAAAGCACCAACTGATTTCATATTGTATAAAACATTTATTATATCTCTGGGCCATACTCCAAGTTTATTAAGCCCCGCTACTACTTCACTTAAATTTTTGCCACCTTCAAAATTAACCACTTCCTTACCACGTCTTCTATCTATTACTTTATTCATTTGGTCTTGTTTGGCCGCAGCAGTGTTGAGGCCAACTGGATCTGGTCCAATATTTACTACTAAATTACCTTGGGCAATTGCAACAGGCCGAATTTGCACTTTATCTCCTATTACGATAGTCCCAGTAGCTTCATGGATTACAATTTTGGCTTTATAGTCTGTGACGATTTCTAGATTTTCAATATCTGATATAAATTGTATTATATCATTTTTTCTATAGTTAGGTATGACGACTTGTACTGTTGCTGGATCTATAGATTCTGCATTATTGCCAGGTATAGTATTATTAATAGCATCTGCAATTGCTAAGGAATTTGTAAAATCAGGGTTTTGCAGAGTAAATCTTATATTTGTTAGTTTCTTAAAGTCAAAACTTAGCTCACTTTCAACAATAGCTCCTCCTTGTATATAACCATTATTATCCAGCTTTGGATTAGATTGTAAGGTTTTTACATTACTAGAAGATGGTTCGAATTCTGGTATTGCTATGGTTCCTTGTGCTACTGAATATACGTTTCCATCTGCGCCAAGTAGAGGCGTAACAAGAAGAGTGCCATTACGTAGACTTTTTGCATCACCTAGTGCGCTCACTTTAACATCTATTCGTGTACCCTGCCTTGCAAAAGGGGGTAATTCCCCAGTCACCATCACTGCGGCTATATTTTTAGTTTTGAGATTAGCTCCTTGAATATTTACTCCTAGTTTTTCTAAAAATTCCTCAAGGCCTTTTTGAGTAAATACTGCATTTTTTAAATTATCTCCAGTGCCGTTTAATCCCACGACAATGCCATATCCAACTAATAAATTTTCTCTGACTCCTTGTACCGTAGCAACGTCTTTTATTCTTGTTGCATGAGCAGAAACACTACACATAATACAAAATAATATCAGGCATTTAGTGAATATCTTCATGTAAAAATTATCAGACATTGTTTCAAAATATATTATAATCATCTTTGTTGTATAGATGAGGAAATACTACACTCAACAAGTCTAACAAATTTGAAAATTTTGTGTATAAATATCCCATAGTAATAACTTATCAAAAAACCAAATGGATAAAATTGACACATTTATAGAAGGATTGTTTTTAATCAAACTCAAAATACGCAAAGATCCAAGGGGTTTTTTTGTGGAGCGATATAATCAGAAAGATTTTGCAAAATTATCTCTTCCTACAGAATTCTCGCAAGATAATTTTTCACGATCTAAGAAAAATGTTATAAGAGGGCTACATGGACAAGCTTCACAGGCCAAACTCGTTGGCGTGACGAGCGGCACAATATATGATGTAGCAGTAGATATGCGCAAAGAATCTAGTACCTACGGCCAGTATTTTGGCGTAGAACTTTCTGATGAAAATGGATTATTACTCTATATACCAGAAGGATTTTTGCACGGATTTCAGGTTATCACAGAATCTGCTGATGTTTATTATAAAATTACCTCTGGTTATGATCCTGAGTCTGAATTGTCAGTGAACCCTTTTGATAAATTTTTAAATGTGAGATGGCCTAATAGAGATCTTGCCATTATCTCAGAGAGAGATAGAATGGCGCCAGACTTGTAATATATAAAAAAATGATCCCATTTTCAGTAATTTCGGACAATGTAGCAAAAACTATACTAGATATACTAATAGATGATAATGTTAAGTATGTCGCGGTAGTAGGTATGGGCGCTTCTAATGCAAATACAAGGGCTCTGGAGTCTTTTGCCTCTCTTGCGCGCCCAATAATATATCTAGATTGCTTAGAACAAGAAGCCCTAGATTCTTCTTTAGCTCTAATGAATAATAAGAACTCTATATTTGTTGCTATTAGCAAATCTGGCAATACTGATGAAGTTATAAAGATACTAGAATATATAGTAAGTACAAAAATTCAGGACCCTACTTGCTTTTGTATATCAGGTGATGCAGACTCTAAATTAGGGAGATGGGCTAAAAAATCTCACAATTTTCATTTTATTCAATATGAGCAAAGCCCTTCTGGTAGATTTTCTATATTTCAGAATGCAAGCTTACTTCCTATACATCTTGCCGGGGGAAATCTAGAGGCATTAATTACAAAAATTAAGCATAGCCTTGATCTAGGCGCTGAAAATCTCATACAGTTTCTTAATGAAAATCTAAAGCTCAAAAGGAATATAATTGTAATTTCTATATATAATCAAAAGCTTATGGGGCTTGCTATATGGCTTAGGCAAATTATTTCAGAATCTCTTGGTAAAAATGGGTTTGGGATTACGCCGATAATTTCTTTAGCATCTGTATGCGAGCATAGTCAAATGCAATTATATCAAGATGGTCCTGACGATAAAATCTACTATATACTTCCTTTTGTAGAATCAGGTAACTCATCTCCACTTAATAAGGCGCATAAATTACATGCAGAATATTTTTTGCAATCTATAAAGAACGCAGAAAGACCTATCTTTATTGAACAAACCCTTGGTATAGACATAATATCCAAATGGATGAAAGCTATTTATTCAATTGCATCCGCCAATAACATAAATCCTTATAATCAAGATTCCGTAGATACGATGAAAAAATTATATTACACCAAGTATCATACTAAAGACGATGAATAATGTGATTTTGTGCCTCTAAATCATTGAAACAAATTTGGCGGAATCTTGTGCGTGGAATTAATACACGCTATAGACCCCGCCTAAAATTTATTTGTGCCACTAATCTGACTACTGATATTACAAAAGTGATAAAACTCTCGCAGCAGTTACTTTTTGAAAGAATCGTACATGAGATATACTTCATTCTCTCCGTGATCAGATATTCTCAAGCTACTCTTTTATATTGGTAGATCGTAAGTGAATCCTATGCTGATTTCTCCAACTCCAAATGTTTGTTTTATTGTTTTCATATCATAAACTATATCATTTGCTGTAGGTTGTGTGCCATTCATCATTTTCTGCATGAAAGCTGCCTTTGTTTTGTCTTCGTTGAATGCGTAAGCCTTCATCTTTGCATTTTTTGCTATATGTAGATTAGCCCCAACATTTACCGCAAACTCGTTGGTAATTTTTTTGCTCACACCAAGGCCGAGCTCCATTGCAAGACAATTTGATGTATGGTTTGCAGTGCGGAGTTTGTGACCTCCGGTTACAGGAAGTAATCCCTGAGGAAGTGGTATCTGAGGAAGTGGTATATTGGCTTGCTTAAGCTTAATTTGCTCTAATCCAAGGCCGAGCTTTACAAAAGGCTGGAATCCGGAATAATCATTCAAATTATATACAAAATGTAACATAAATGCATTTGCAGAAGCTCTGGATGCTACTTTATCTCCGCCATATTTAGGATCGAGTTGTATTTTCACAGGATATCGTGATTTTTGCTCAAAGGATAGTTCCATACTAATATCTGGAGTTATTCTATAGCCTACCATTGCTCCATAAAACGGGCTAGGACTTTTCATCACAAATGTAGTGCCTGTTTCTTTATCTTTGAAGCTATTGCTCAAAGTTTTGGAGGCTCCTCCAAATCCGCCTATATAGAATCTATGAAAATCACCTTCATTTGATAATTTGTCTGATGCAAAAACACTAGAACAGAATAAAATAAATGGTGCTATGAGTATATGAATTAAAGATTTTGACATATAAATATTTACCTTACTATTATTTATTAAAATTTTTTTTAAGACGAAAGCGCAATTTAAAATAAATTATACATTCTGTCAAGATAGAAAGCTCGTAGCAAAATAGGTTAGTTGTTTCACCATACTAAAAATTGATAATAAAATTCTAACCTATCATTTTATATTGATGTCTAATAGATCTTAATCTTTCAGCTTTTAATATAGCTATCATATTTTCAACTGCTTGATCTATATCATCATTTATCACAATATAGTCATAGTTTTTAGCCTGCGCGATTTCCCTTGAGGCATTCTCAAGTCTTTGAGTGATTTCTTCTTCCGAATCTCTTTGACGATTTCTTAATCTTTCCTCTAATATCTCCATAGATTTTGGCATAACAAAAACACTAAAGCTTTCTACTGGTATCTTAGATTGTATGAGATTTGCTCCCTTAGTTTCTATATCAAGAACAGTATCCTTGTTTAGCTTAATATTTGCTTCAATAGTTTGTATAGGAGTGCCGTAGTAATTATCATATATTTGTGTATATTCCATCATTTGATTTTCTTGTATCAATCGCTCGAATTCTTCCCGTGATACGAAGTGATAGTTTTGTCCATCTATTTCTTGAGATTTTTTTGATCTAGTAGTATATGAAATTGAGATAGATATACTCGGATCATTTTCAACTATTTTTTGGCATAATGTAGATTTTCCTGATCCTGATGGGCCTGAAATAATCATTACGCATCTTGTAGTATTAAAATTTGAATTAGACATTTATCAATATTCTTGTTATTATGCTTTGTAAAATTTTAGCTTGGTAATATGCTTAGCAATATACTTAATAACGCAAAAGAAAGAATAGGTCTAGCCACTTCTTTGGCCGAACTGGAAAATGTTAGAGTAGAATATTCTGGCAAAAAAGGTGTGATTGCAGAGCAAATGAAACTCCTATCTCAGATGCTACCGGAGGAGAGAAAATCATTTGGTGAGGCGGTAAACGATTTAAAGCAACAGTTTGAAGCAGCGCTTTTCACTAAAAAACAATCTCTAGAAAATTCAGCAATGAACGAAAGATTAGAGAAAGAAAAAATAGATATATCTTTACCTGCTACCCCTCATCGCACTGGATCAATTCACCCCATAATGCAAGCAGAAGCTGAGCTAATAGAGATTTGCGCATATTTGGGCTTTGAGGTAAAAAAGGGCCCTAGTATAGAAACAGAATGGTATAATTTTTCTGCATTGAATATAGATGCAAATCATCCTGCAAGACAATCTCATGACACTTTCTATATTGGGCCAAAAGAAAATCGCATGGTACTTAGAACTCATACTTCTCCTGTACAAATTAGAACATTAGAGTCAACTCCAGTCCCTATAAAATTTATTGCTCCAGGAAGAACGTATCGCTCTGATTTTGATCAAACTCACACACCTATGTTTCATCAAATCGAATTACTAGCTATTGATGAACATTTAACTATAAGAGATTTGAAGGCAATGATATTCAGCTTAATCTCAGCTTTTTTTGAGTCTCAAAATCCTGAAATCAGGTTTAGACCGAGTTTTTTCCCCTTCACTACACCATCAGCAGAAGTAGATATAAAATTTCCAGGTGGTAAGTGGCTAGAAGTTCTTGGGTGCGGTATGGTGCATCCTCAAGTTTTAAAAAACTGCCATATAGATACATCCAAATATCAAGCATATGCAGCGGGTCTTGGGATAGAGAGAATGGCAATGCTAAAATATGGAATAGATGATTTAAGGCAATTTTTTGATGGCGATTATAGATGGCTAAAGCATTATAGCTTTTCTTGTTTTGATCTACCTTCAGTAATAAGGGGGCTTTCAAGATGAAATTTACATATAAATGGCTACTGAGTTTTTTAGAAACAAATCTATCTCCAGATGAAATAGGGGAAAATTTGGTTCAACTAGGTATTGAAGTCGAATCTATCTTTAATCCATCTTTGTTATTGAATGATTTTTCAGTCGCATTAATTGAGGAAGTATCTCAGCACCCAAATGCAGATAGATTAAAAATATGCAGCGTTAGAACTGGCAAAGACCTGAGGCAAATTGTATGCGGAGCCCCTAATGCAAGAGCAGGCATCAAAGTTGTGCTTGCCGAAATTGGAGCAGTGATACCTAATGGGAATTTTGAAATCAAGCCTTCAAAAATCAGGGGTATCCAAAGTGAGGGAATGCTATGTTCATACGATGAGCTGAATATTGATGGAGATTCCAAAGGCATTATTGAACTCGTAGAAGATGCAAGTATTGGAGATAAGGTTGCAAGATATTTAGGTCTGGACGATGTAACATTTGAAGTTGCCGTTACTCCAAATCGAGGCGACTGGCTTAGTGTATACGGCATCGCAAGAGATATGGCTGCAAAAGGCCTCGGTAGGCTAAAGAAAATACAGGAACTTGAGATTAATTCTAGCTTTAAGTCTAGGATTAGCCCTAGAATTGAATCAAAGGCATGTAAGTTTCTGGCTTTGATTGAGATTAAGGATTTACATAATGCACAAAGCCCGGACTGGCTACAAAAGCTATTAAAAAATATAGGTATGAATCCAGTATCGGCGATAATAGATATTACAAATTATTTTGCAGTATCTTTTGCAAGACCTTTGCATGCTTATGACGTACAAAAAATTCATGGCAATCTCATTGCAAGAAATGCAAACTCATCTGAGAAATTTATAGATCTAGCGCAAAGGGCCCTTAATCTTCATCCAGAAGATTTAATCATTGGGGACGAAAGCGGGCCACAAGCTCTTGCTGGCATTATAGGAGGAGAGTATACAAAGTGTTCTACTGAGACTTGCTCTATCATTCTTGAGTCCGCCTGTTTTGATAAAATATCGATTACCAATAGCGGGAGAAGACACAATATCATTACTGATGCAAGGAAGAGATTTGAGCGTGGTATAGATGATTTTGAATCCATTAATATGCTAAAAAATGCTGCAATTATGATTCAGGAAATCTGCGGTGGTAGTATTAGTGATATTTCAGTAGATGGATCTTTGATTGATGAGAGATTGATAGAATTTGATCCTAGCATTATTGCAAAAAGAATAGGAATAGTTATTGAGCCTACTAATATTATAGAAATTCTAGGCAATCTAGGCTTTGAGGTCAAAGACTATATAGGACAAAAAATACTCTTCAAAATCCCTACATGGAGACATGATATTAACTGTCCAGAAATTTTAGCCGAGGAAGTTGCTCGAATTTTTGGATATGAAAATATTACATCAAATCCTTTATTTGGTGAAATTGCTCTCAAAAGCACTATAGCGCCTCCACAAAAACAGATTTATGAGCTCAGGCATGCTGTAGCTTCACTCGGATATGATGAAGTTGTTACCTGGTCCTTTATGAATAGTAAGAAAGCTCAATATTTTTGTGAGATGTCTGAGAATCTATATATTCATAATCCGATAAGTCAGGATCTTGATTATATGAGATTCAGTATTACGCCAAATTTACTAGAGATAATATCAAAAAACCATGCAAGATCACTTCAAGATGTTGCCTTTTTTGAGACTGGGCCTGTATTCCTTGGATTAAATCCAGAAGATGAAATTGAGATGATCTCAGGGGCGATTTCAGGAGCAAAAACAAAGCACACTCACCTCTCTGCTAAAAAAGAGATTAGTTTTTTTGATATCAAATCTGACGTAGATCGAATAATCAGCGAACTCGGATATCAATCCTCAATATTGCACATAATCAACGAAAGTCCGAAGTATTACCATCCAGGTAGATCTGCTACTTATAAACTCGGTAAAAAGACTATAGCGTATTTCGGTCAGCTTCATCCAAAAATATCGACTCTATACGGCATTGAGACTGACGTATATGCTTTTGAAATACTTGTTCAAAATATTGTTCATACAAAATCTCGAATGGGTAGAAGACGCAAAGCCACATTTTCTCCATACCAAATGATCTCAAGAGATTATGCGATGATTTTTGATAAAGAGCTTGCAGTAGGCAATGTGATTAATGCTCTAAAAGATTCAGATGAATTAATTAAAAATATAGAAATTTTTGATGTTTATGAATGCTCAAAAATTGGCGATGATAAAAAATCAATTGCTTTTAGAGTGTTTATTCAGTCTGATAATAGAACTCTAAGTGATTCCGATATTAATGGTGTTAATAACAAGATCCTAGGAATCTTTGAAAAAGCCGGCGGTGTAATAAGAGACTAAATATGCACAATGATTTCTAAGATCTAATCATGATAAAGCCCTATTATGGGAGTCAATTTGAATTTAGCACTAGGCCCAAGGGGCGAAAATAGGAGCAACACACAAAACCCAAAGTCAATTTCTGTGCATCATATATTTTTGCTATAAATACTAAATAACAATGTTAATGCATCAATTTATTATGTGATTAGGAAGTTTTATCGTAAAAACAACCCTTAGGGACTTGAAAAATGCGATCATAATAGTTATAATGTTATGTAAGTAATTATAAAGTAGGTTTTTAGATGTCTAATACTAATATGTTTAGCCAGACTTTTGCTGGCTCAGGTCAAAAATTAGATTCTGGTCTAAGAAATTTTATGCTCTCTGTGTATAACTTAATGTGCGCAGGTCTCGTTGTAACCGCTATTGCATCTTACGCATGCTTGAATGTTCCTGCAGTTACATCGGTATTTTTTAACGTTGCACCCAATGGAATGCTTTACGGAGTATCCCCCCTTGGATACATGGCATTTATTGGGCCTATCCTTTTTTCAATGACTCTTTCCTTTGGTATACAGAGTATGAGCGCTGCATCTGCTCGTATGGTGTTTTTTGCCTTGACTGCAACTCAGGGAGTAGGGCTCTCTGCAATATTATTTGCATATACTGATGCATCTATTGCCAAGGCATTTCTTGCTTCTGCGTCTTGTTTTGGAATTATGAGTATATATGGACATACTACCAAGCATGATATTACATCTTGGGGTGGATTCTTGATGGTAGGATTAATAGGAATAATGATTTCTAGTATTATTAATATTTTCTTAGGTAGTGCTGCGGTAGATTTTGCTCTCTCTGCTCTTGCTATATTAGTTTTCATGGGTCTGACTGCTTACGATACTTTCACTCTTAAGCAGTTATATTTTAGGTCTGGAGGCGGTGCTTATGGTCAAAAAATAGCAATTATTGGCGCATTGCAACTTTATCTAAATTTCATTAATCTGTTCGTTTACTTATTAAAATTTTTTGGAAGACGCAAGGACTAGAGGTAGTTTTGCAATGTTGATTTGAGTAGTAGTTGTATATCGTTGATTTTTGCTGCTAGTATTATAAACTCCGGGCGATGATAAATGCTTATCTCTTCACAGAGATTCCTGATTTACTTCGCCCATATTTTTCTTGCCCTCTTACTGCTTTTTTACCGAGACTCTCTTAAGTATCTAGTATACAAACAAGCGGACACATCATTCCAAGTCCCATTACTAAATAGCCAATAGCATCATATAATATCTAGCCTTACTTTCACGTAACTCCCGGGGGCTTTTTCAGAATAATCTAGAGATTCATAATCAAGAGACTTATTTTTCTCCCCGCTTCTTGCTATAGTCCACTGGCACCAATGACTCCACCATGACCCCGCATGTTCAGTTGCTCCATCGAGCCATTTATCTGCATCTGCGTGCATTTCATTATTTAAATAATAATTATATTTTTTATTTGCTGGAGGATTTATAATACCTGCAATATGACCAGATCCTGCTAGGCAGAATACAGGTGGTTCTTTAGCTTGATGCGAGAATAATTCCAGACCCTTATAAGTCGATTTCCATGGGGCTATATGATCTTCCATAGCTGAGATAAAAAAACTAGGCGTAGATATTTTCTTTAAATCAATTTTCGTATCAAGTAATACGATACCGTCTTTTTTTACTAGATTATTGTTAATGTACATATTTTCAAGATAAAAATTATGCAGCTTGGCAGGCAGATTTGTATTATCCGAATTCCAATATAGAAGATCAAATGCAACAGGCTGACGTCCCAGTAGATAATTATTCACAACAAAGCTCCATATAAGCTCATTTGCTCTTAGCAAACTAAAGGAATAAGACATATGTTTACCGCTAAAATAGCCGTTTTTTTCAATCTCTTCATTTATTGCTTTTAATGTTTCTGCGTTAATGAAAAGACCTAAATCTCCTGGTTCATCAAAATTCAGCATTGTAGTGAGTAGTGTCATAGTTGCAAAATCATCCTGGCCTTGGGCGCTGTAGTAAGCTGCCGCGCAAGTAGCAAGAGTCCCCCCGATACAGTAACCAATAATATTAAATTTTTTATATCCAAATTTTTTCTTCAAAAAATTCAATGGTTCAGTTACTCCTTCTTGAAGGTAATTTTCGAAATTTTTATGAGATAATTCTGAGTGCGGATTTACCCATGATACTAAAAATACCTGAAATCCTTGATTTACTAAGAATTTAATAAATGAATTTTCTTCCGATAGATCTAAAATATAATATTTGTTGATCCAGGGAGGAATAATAAATATAGGAATTTCGTAGACTTGCTCAATAGGCTTATAGCAAATTAGTTGCATAATATCATTTTGAAAGATAATTTTTCCCTCAGAAGAAGCTATATTTTTTCCAGTTTCAAAGATTTTTTTTGTAGATGTAGTAATTGCAAGTGCTGCCCCTGAGTTTTGTATGTCTTGCAAGAAGTTATCCATCCCTTCTATAAGATTTTGTCCGTTTGTAGCAACCAATTCACTTAAGGCTTCGGGATTTAAATTGAGAAAATTCGTGGGACTTACAGCATTCAGTATTTGCTCAGTATAAAATGTCAAGATTTTTCTTTGTGGTTCAGGTACATCTAATTTTTGCACTAGAGATCTATACCATTCAGATGACATAAAGTAAAATTGCTTGATGAAGTTGAAGTACATACTTTCTTCCCAAGATTTGTGTTTGAATCTCTTGTCTCTTATATTTGCATCATATAGATTCTGAACATCTTCATTATGGATTTTATCCATCAGATTAAACATTAATGCTGAGAGTTTTGCGGCATATTCAATATTATGCTCAAAAAATTTAGCCGGATTATTGGCGAAGTTTGTGACGGCATTAAGATATGCAACTTTGATACCCATCATATCTATAAAATTATTTGCGCTATTATCAAATCTTTTTTGCAGCAACAATTCTACAACTTGTGTGTATTTGATATTAAATTTTTGTAGATTCTTAAAAAACTCATCACTTTGCATTCATAGCTCTTTTGCTCTGAGGTTCAAATTGAGTTATATTAGTTTCTAAAAATAACATGCCACAAAATACCAAAAATACTGATGTAATGGAATATATTAGACCGTCGCCCCCAACTAATTCTATTGCATTACCAGTGCATCTAATTCCTGCATATCCACCTATCATTCCTATGGCCTGTATCGTACTATTAGCTGCAACAAAATCATTGCCACAAAACTTATCTCCTATGATCACTAGCCCACAAATAATTGTGCCATTCATGCATGCGCTCAAGGGGCTGAAGATCATAAATGTTAGTAACGTATCATGTATAACAAATGGGACGAGTTGTATTAGAGTAGATACTCCGAATGTAAATAACATGATCATTTTTATTCGATCACATTTATCAATTAGGATACCAAGCGGTATACCAAGCAAAAGTCCACTTAAACCAAAATAGCTAACCAGCATCAATGCTTCAGATGATCCTTTGTCTAAATCTGTAGTATATACAGGTAAAAATTCTAGCATAGAGTAGAATGCAAACTCCCCAGCTACTGCGCACATGATAGGAATATGTGCAAATTTCAGCAATTTAGTGATATTAATTGCTCGAAATTGATATAATTTTGCTTTAGAATTGTTTAGAAAAAGCAGGGGTATAATCATTAATGATGAGATTATAACGCTGACTATAAACGTTTCTGAGCCCGCAATTCCTATAAATGATACTAGTATAGGTCCAAGAGCGATACCGAGCCCAAAAAGCACACTTGCAACTGATATATATGTCCCTCTATATTGATTGATTGCTATTATATTGATGTGCTGAAATATTGCGGTATAAAGAGAAAATCCAAATAATCCAAACCCAATCATGCCAGTAGACCACCCAAATTCACTTGTTGATAAGCCAAATATTAGTAGGAAAAAATTTCTTAGCACTAGAGATACAATGATTAAATGCGCAATACCAAGGCGTCTTGTTAGTAGGGCCATGAAAGGCGCCATGCCAATATTACCAAGTATTTCAAGGCTTAATATCTGAGAAACTTCTTTGGTTGAAATGTGAAAGCTACTAAGATATATCGCAAAATTTGATAAATTAATTCCAACAGAAATACCATAAAAAAAACATGCAATGGATAATATTACTAAAGTGCTAAATGTACCCTTATCGTATAGTGGTAGCGTCATATTTTGCGTAGAAAGATTAGGACTAGGTCGAAATATCATTTGATTATGTTGCTATGTTTGTATATAAAGATATATATAAGTGTTAATTAGTACACCAAAATCATAGTTTTGTAATAAAGCTTTATTTGAACATATTGCTTTTGTGATGCAGTTTGTAGTTATCGTAGCATAGTTTTTACATGATTTTAGTGCATTAAATGCAAAAATTACTTAGTACAGTCTTGAGCTTAGGGTATTATCTGCGCAAAAACTATTTAGAAAATTATTAATCCAGAAAAGTGGTACTAATTTTTGTACCCTTAAAATCTGAGATGCATTCGTGAGTTTGAGAAATTATTTTGTAAAGTACGATGTAATGAATACATTAACTAACATTGTACTTTTTGCTCCGGATGAGATCTTGGGACATATTAGGCAGTTTAAGGATATAGACGCACTCTTGCTCAATAGTGGTATAAAAAGATCTATACTCTGTATGCATCATTTGTTAGCACGTCAATATTTTAGAAAACATTGGAGAACAGATGAATAAAAAAATTTTAGTAGATGGATCTTTTCCTAATAAATATAGAGTTGCTCTTGTAGGGCAGAATAATATTATAGAAGACTTAGAGTATCAATCATCAAGCATACCCCAAATTAAGGGCAATATATATCTTGCTAAAATTGCAAGAATAGAGCCAGGCTTACAGGCGGCTTTTATAGATTACGGAGGGGAAAAAAATGGATTTTTACCTTTTAGCGAGATACACCCAAGCTATTATAACATACCAGTAGCTGATATGCATCAAAATGACTCGTCTCTGGATAGCTTAAAAGCGATTTCTTATCCTAGCGAGCTTAAAGACGAAATAAATGAACAAGTATTTGCTATAGAAAATACTAAAAACTACAATGGAGTGGAAGAAGATATTGACATTGATGCTATTGAGAAATTAATTGATGAAGATGAAAATCAAGCTCATCGAGACTCAGATAATTATCTTTCTGATATTAGCAACGAAGATACACCGAGTCCTATACCACTTTATAAACAATATCAAATCCAGGAAGTAATTAAAAAAGGGCAGATTATTTTAGTGCAAGTGCAAAAAGAGGAGAGGGGCAATAAGGGCGCTTCTTTTACTTCTTATATTTCGCTTGCTGGGAAGTATTGTGTTTTAATGCCAAATAGCCCTGGTCATCAAGGTGTATCAAGAAAAATTCAAAGCTCAGAAGAAAGAAGAAGATTGAAATATTTAATCTCTCAGTTGATGACGGAGGCTGATATGAAAGTCGCTAGCGTGATCGTGCGTACTGCAGGGGTCAGAAGGCCAGCTAATGAGATTAAGAAAGACTACGAATATCTTGTAAATCTTTGGAATAAAGTGAGGGAATCTACATTGCGTTCTATAGCCCCGACTTTAGTCCATGTTGAGGACGGCATTATACAAAAAACTATTAGAGATATATATGATGCTACTGTGAATCAGATAATCATAGAAGGTGAAGAGGCATATAATAGCGCAATAGAGTTTGGCTCCAATTTACTTTCTCATGATATGAATAAAGCTATAAAGCATGATAAGCTTGTGCCTATATTCTCATATTATAACATAGAAGATCAAATCTCTGATCTTTATAAACAATCTGTATCTTTGCCATCTGGTGGCTATATTATAATTAATCCTACAGAGGCACTTACTGCTATTGACGTTAATTCGGGCAAATCTATATCTGAAAGATCTATAGAAGAGACAGCACTGAAAACAAATGTAGAAGCGGCTAAAGAAATTGCTAGGCAGTTAAAAATCAGAGATATTTCAGGACTTATTGTTATTGATTTTATAGATATGAATGAAAATCGTAACAAAAAGATTGTCGAAAGATCGCTAAGAGAGTTTGTGAGCAAGGATAAAGCAAAGATCCAGATGGGGAACATCAGTACTTTTGGATTGCTTGAAATGTCGCGGCAGAGACTAAGACCTTCTTTTCTTGAGTCCCATACTAAAATGTGCAATCAATGTAATGGGAAGGGTATCGTACGTGACGATGAAGCCAATTCCATAGTCATTTTAAGAACTATAGAGAACGAAGTGAGTGATAGTGATGTAGATATAATAAATCTATATGCGTCAATCAATACAGTTCTATATATACTTAATAATAAAAGAATCGAGATAGATGTCGTAGAAGACAAGCATGGTATCAAGTTAAATTTTGTGCAGGATACATTGGCAACTGCAGATAGTTTTTCTATAGAAAAAATCTCTCTGGATCCTTATGAACCTAAGCCTATTTTAGAAAATCGCACAAACTCATCTAAGGATTTTGACTTCCAGCCGCGCAAAAAGTCAAAGATAAAAAAAGCTTTACCTTCTAATGAGAATCTAGAAGTAAATTTATCCAAAGAAGTTTTGGAGAGTCCCGAAGAGAAGAATGTCAGTAATCCTAATAATTTAAATCATAATATCACTACAGAGTCGCCTCCAAAAAAACCATCTACAAAAAAACCTATTGCTAAAAGGAGAAACTGGAAAAACGCTAAAGAGGATAAAGATTCTGTAAATACCGAAGATAAACCAAGTAATGCGCAGCAAGTTAAAGATACTAGTATAAATTCTGAGCATATAGATCCGAAAGATGAGAATAACTCTGTAACGGATATACCAACAACACAGAAAGCCACTAAAAAGAAAATCTATCCCAGGAGAAAAAAGCCTCAAAGTGAAGACTGATAGAGCATCTCTTTAATCACTACTATTTAGAGTCTGTAAAGATGAATTTAGTGGTATATATTGCAATAAATATAAAGCCTAATTTATTGAATGAAATATGAAAATTACGATGTAGATGAAAAAGTACATATACTCACTATACTTTGCTATTAAAAGAGCCATCGACTATGATGGTATCGAACATGCTGGGTATATGTCCTTTATGGTTATACTTTCTTTTTTTCCTTTTTTGGTTTTTTTTCTATCTCTCACAGCTTCGCTTGGAGCCTCTACAATAGGGCAAAATTTCATAGAAATGATAATAGATATAAGCCCAGAATATGCTATAGGAGAGGTGTCTACTAGACTAGAAGAGCTAAAACTTGCCCCTCCAAGAGGATTAATGAATCTTGCTATATTCGGCGCTATATGGACCGCATCCTCTTTTGTGGAGTGTCTGAGAACAATTTTAAATAGAATTTTCGCGGTTACATCATCGCCTCCTTATATCTCTAGAAGATTGCTAAGTATATTACAATTTCTTGTATTGTGTATTTGTATAGGATTTGTGATGTTTATTTTTGTTCTAATACCTACGATTTTAGAATATTTCTATTTTTTTAAGAAGGGCTATTCCGTTGATATTTGGGGTTATTATAAACATATTTATCTATTCATGTGCCTGTTTTGTTGCGTGCTTGGATTTTATACGTTTATTCCGAGCGTAAAAATCGCTGCAATAAATATGATCCCCGGGGCAATATTTACTACTTTAATGTGGCAGCTATGCGGAAAATTAGTTTCAAACTATATTGTATATTATCATCAATTGAATATTGTATACGGATCGCTTGGGAACATCATACTTACTTTACTCTTCTTTTATGCCGCAAATTTTATATTTATTGTAGGAGCCGCATTTAACTATCATTTGAGTATATATGAAGATGCCTATGCAAAATAAATGTGGTGCGCTTTAATTGCCACCCAGCATTTTATTAGCTATTAATATCCCGGTAGATTGATCCGCGCTAGTAAAAGCTTCAGTAAGGAATTTTAATTCATCTTCTATATTAATCCCATACATAAATCTACCAACAAAAGATCCGTCAGCTTCTTGTTGAACATAAGCTCCTACAGGAGAATCACAATCTGCATTTAGTGTTTTTAAGAATCCTCTTTCTACTTGTATTAGATTTGATAGTGCAATATCAGAGCAAGAAGATAGGAGGGATATTAATTCCGTGTTCGAAGATTTTACCTCTGCCGCGATCACTCCCTGTCCTGCAGCAGGTATAAAGTGATTCACATCTAGCCTGTGACATATAGCATCATTATACATATCCATACGCCTAAGACCGGCTTCTGCCAAAATGATAGCATCTAATTCATTATTAAGCACTACATTAAATCTAGTACCTATATTGCCCCTTATGGGAATAATTTCTATATCTGGCCTATTTTTTTTGATTAATGATATTCTTCTTGGGGAGCATGTTCCTACTCTTGCATTCGCAGGAAGAGACATAAGGTCTTGTGCATTTTTTGAGATTAAGACATCATAAGGATATTCTCTAGAGATAAAAAGAGGCAGGGTAAATCGCTTGCTTATCACTCCGGGTATATCTTTTAAGGAATGAATTGCGACATTAATTACTTCTGTTTCAAGTGCAGCTTCCAACTCTTTCAAGAATAACCCCTTGCCCCCTATATCATATAAAGGCTTAGATAATATAGTATCTCCAGTAGTTTTTATTGAGATAATTTCATAGGTAAAGTCACAAAATTTTTTTAGATGCCCAACAAAGATCCCTGTTTGTTTTAGTGCAAGAGGGCTAGTTCTAGTTCCAATTTTTAAGTGAAGCTGCATATCACTATGATTGATTTTCTAGCAGTTGAGTATATTCTCTTCCTAGGCTCCTGACTGTAAAAATCCACACAATACATATTCCAATAAACATTGCTCCTAAAAAAACAGTAAGGTCATCGTAACGAGCCCCTGGAAATATGGTAAAAATCATAAATTGTATAAAAGATGCACTAGATTTACCTATTTTGTTGCCAATAATATCTACAGCCGCCTTGCCCTTGGTTTTCATTTCGCTACTCAATGGTATATATGCCATTTCTTTAGTAGCGTCAAAAAGCGAGTATTTTGCGCCTTTTCCTAGTACATTCTGCATTCCTCCAATAAATGTAACAAAGCTCAGAGGCGCTGCAAATCCTAGCGCTGTAGCCATCCATAGTACACCATCTTCATATGATGCGAATACAAAAAAGGATCCTCCAGCAATTAATATTATTGATGGCGTGACTATTGCCCCAGCAAACCAACCGAAATATCTAATTAACCATGTGCCAGTCAGGGAGCATATAATAGTCATTATACCAACCCAAAATAATACACTGCCTTGATATCCCATAAAAGCTTCAGCAGTTTTATATTGCTCACGAACTTTGGACATCCACAGTCCCTCTATTAAGTTCATGCTCATTCCATAACAAATCATCAAAATAGAAATTAAGCCTAGATATTTTGAGCTCAATATCATTCTTATGCTCTCTCTAGTGCTTAACTTTAGTACCTCGGCTTTTTTATCTACCTTAAAAAACCTGTCATCCGACATCACAAATTTTTCTATGTAATAATGCAAAAATAAGAGCACTGTTCCCGTTATTATCACTACTGTCATTAACGATTTCAGTAACATTTCGGTTCCAGTAGCTTCTTTAAATAAAAACATCAAAAAGTGATTTTGAGACTGAAAATATATTACAACAGAGCCAGAAATCAGCAAATTGGTTTGACCAAATAAATTGAAGAAAGTATAAAATCTCGGCGCTTCATCTATTTTGGTGATTTTATTAGCCAGCTGCCAAAATAGAAGGCAAAATACTATCATAGGCCACAATTCTCCCATAATATAAAATAATATATAAGTCCATTTGCTCCATATTATTATAAACCACTTAAGATTGGGAAGTGCTATTATGTAAGCTTCGACTGTAGTAGGATCTGGATGAAAATATTCGCCGTGCGGAAATATAAAAAATGCAAATATAAAAAAAAAGCTAAGAAAAAATATCACAACTATCCTAAATGCCGCTTCTGTAGTCATGACGTTACACATACGTGTATATAAGACTACAAAGCACAATGCGATAGGCATTTCACCCCATAGCTTAGTAAAGCTAATGACCTCTGCGCCTACTAATGTGACAGTGATACTATCTTTTAAAATTCTGATTATATTCTGATTCAAAAGAATCGTGAACATTAAAAGAACCATGGGTATGAATTTTGCAAACTCCTTTGATCTAATAGGAAGGAAGAAGTGACGTATCTTACTATTGCGAATTAGTTCTATGCTTCTATTCATATTCCTCCAAAATAAGAATATAAAATATTTAGTGTATAATGCTCCTGCTGTCAATGATTCTTTGGTATGCTAGTCTTTCTGTCTGTAATATATGGACGCTAGTCAATCACGTTCATCAAATTCAATAAACAAATATTAGTATTAAGTATCGTATATTAAATTACGTGCCCGCATATGAGTCTCGATCAATTTGTTTAGATTATTGAAAATGGGGTTTATATAACTATAAAATATCAATACACAATCGATATTATTTCCAGGATATTGTAAATCCAGAAGAAAGGTGACTATTAAATGCTATAAATCAAAATGCGGAGGTATTTCTAGCGGATTGTTTGTACTAAGCTTTGAATCATGCGAGTTGTTACTACGCGCTCCAGATTTACTAAAGATTTTACTGGTGCAAGAGGATAGCATTCCACAAAGAATGAGACTGATTAAGATATGTTTTCTCATGATTCGTCTCCTATTTTCTCTGAAAGTGTGTATTTAGCTAGAATCTCATCCAGAGCAACTTGAGTACATAAACCGAGAAATGCAGGATCTCTAGGACGCAAGTTCTTTGTATTCCAATGCTCTCTTGATCTTATAGCTTGTATTGTATTTTTGGTTGTACCAATTAATTTAATAATATGCGCGTCATTGATAGCGGGGCAAGTTTTAATGAGCCATAATATAGCATCAGGCTTATCTTGTCTTCTTACTATAGGAGTGTATCTTGATTTTGATTTTTTTGGGGTATGAATCGCGATTTTATTAATTGCCAGTTTCAGTGATGCAGTAGGATCTTTTGTGCAGCGCTCTATTTCTTCGTGAGTCAGCTGACTACTAGTGATTGGATTAACTCCTCTCATAGAAATTGCCACATCTCCATCTGCTATACCCTTAATTTCAATTTCGTGCATACCGCAAAATCGAGCTATTTGCTCAAAAGTTAGAGATGTATTTTCTACGAGCCATACAGCTGTAGCTTTAGGCATAACTGGCAAATTATTGCTCATAAATTTTTATGTATATATTTTATAATCAGAACATCATATATAATAAGATGAACTAAGTCAAGATGTGAGTGAGGGGAAATGATTGGTGAGCCCGCCGGGATTCGAACCCGGGACACCCTGATTAAAAGTCAAGTGCTCTACCAGCTGAGCTACGGGCTCCCTTTGAAATTGCTTATTTAGATAACCAAAATCAGTAAGAAATAGATATATGTATCATAAATACTCTAATGTCAAGAAAATACTGCTATATCTATCATTTTTTATAAAAAAATATAGATAAATCTTATCGTAGCATAATATCATCTTCTAGTGAAATAATATTATACCTTTTTTGAGATAAATAAAAACATTGTTACCCAAGATGATTATGTTATTGTGTCTCATTTCAAAAGAGTGTGTAGTATTTTGAGTATACTAGTTTTATCTAAGACTCAATAACTAAGAATCTTAAATATGATATGCGATTTAAGAACACGAAAAATAACAATTATATAGGTTAATACTAGTGCTCAATAATCTGAAATGGCTTGATAAATTTCATTTTTTATTATTAGATGAAATAGATAGTACTAATAGTGAAGCTAAAAGAATATCATCTACTGGCCTATCTCCCGATTATTTAGTGATTTGCGCCAAAAGACAGACTCATGGTAGAGGAAGATCTGGGAATGTATGGGAGTCTATAGATGGAAATCTTTTTATGTCCATCGTTGTGCCTTCTAGCGGTAGTCTTGATACTATGTGTCAGCTTTCTTTCGTTTCGTCTCTTGCACTAGAGAATGTATTAAGTTCTTTATTTAAATCTCAGAATATCAATACAACTCTAGAGCTAAAATGGCCTAATGATGTATTAATTAATGATAAGAAAATAGCTGGTATTTTACTAGAATCTGCTGGAGTGAATAATGAGTATATTATTATCGGGATAGGGGTTAATGTCTGCGCATCTCCACAAATTCCAGATAGATCAATAACGGATCTACATTCAGAAGGTTTGGTTTTTGTCGAGAAGCATGAAATAATGAATAGATTCATGTCGAATTTTGCAGTATTATACAAAGACTGGACCATGAAAGGGTTCTTGCCATTAAGAAAGAAATGGCTTAAAAAGGCCAAGGGTCTAGGTAAGATTATTAGTGTAAATACAGGCACATCTAGAATATCGGGTAAATTTGTGGATATAGATTTTAAAGGTCAAGCAAGAATAAATATATCAAGTGGACAAGTGCACTCCATAAACACTGGAGAGCTTTTTTTTAGTGAATAAAGAAATTACAATTATTCTATGTCGCCCCCAGCTTGGTGAAAATATAGGCGCTTGTGCTAGGGCTATGAAAAACTTCAGCATAAGTGATCTTCGTATAGTTGCGCCAAGAGATGGTTGGCCTAGTGAGCAAGCTTTATCTGTATCTGCTGGAGCGTCAGACATCATAGAATCTGCCAAAGTATACACTGAGCTGAAGGATGCTATAGAAGGTATCGAGTATTTATATGCTACAACTGCTACAAAAAGATATTTGAACAAGAATCACATTTTATCCAAAGAATTACAATCTTCTATTGCTCTTGGATGCAAGGTTGGTATTTTATTCGGTAGAGAAAATTGGGGCTTAAGTAACGAAGAGATATCATATGCTAATGATATCATCACTATAGATACGGATCCAAATTTTAGCTCTTTAAATATCGCCCAGAGCGTTCTAGTGGTATGTTACGAATTATTTAAAGCTATCGAAAGGCCGGATTTGCATAACACCCAAGAGATTGCAACAAAAAACGAGATAGAATATTTTTATGATCATCTATTTCAGGTACTGGAGGCAAAAAACTTTTTTAAAATACCAGAAAAAAAGAGTAGAATGCAAATGAATATAAGAAACATTTTTGCAAGAATTGATAAACTATCTAAGAGTGAGATACAAACACTCCGGGGAATTGTTTCCGTAATAAAATAAATTTTAATGAAATATTATCCAAGTAACATTAATCAGGTGATAACTAAAATCACATTAAAACAAATCAGCTCTATTTTGCTATATGGACCAGATAGAGGAATGATCTCGGATATAGTGAGTCAATTAACAAAAAAACTTAACGCAAGAATTGCTACAGCTAATAATTATACCGACCTTAGCTCTTCCTTGAATAACACTAGTATGTTCAATCAAAAAGAGATTATAAAGATATCCTCAGAATTGAAGCTCCACGAAGATGCAAAATCACTCCTTCAGAAATATCATAGCAATTTCCCTTTGATTATAGCAGAAGATCTTGCTCCGGCAAATGCATTACGTAAGTTTTACGAGGGATCAGAATCTCTTGCCGCTGTAGCGTGTTATCCAGACGATGAAAATGCTATAAGGAGAATGATATCACAAAAATGCGCATATTATAATCAACAGATTACCACAAGAGCAATCTCATTTTTATCAAGCTCTCTTGGGGGGGATAGATTAATGATATTAAGTGAATTAGAGAAGCTATTTTTGTATATGCGCAACGTTCACACGATTGATGTAGCAGATTGCGAAAAAATTATCTCCAAATCTTCTAATCACAATGCCGATAATCTGTGTATTGCATATGGAGTTCTAGATGCCCAGGAATATTTAAGAGAGCAAGATGCTCTTCTTACTAACTCAATAAGCGAAATTTGGATTATACGAGCCCTAGGGCGCTACTATCTTAATATACTTAAGGTGAAGTTATATATTGAGGATGGATTATCTGTCGCAAGCTCAATGAATTTATTGAAGCCCTCTATTTTTTTTAAATATGCAGAAGGATTCAAGAAATCTGTTGCCCAGAATTCTATCAGGGCAATATCTAAATCTTTAGATTTATTTATCAAAGCAGAAATAGATGCAAAAAATGGCTTAGGACATCAGGCTTTGGAGTTAATATTTATAGAAAGATTTTTACGCAAGTAGAGCGCAGAGTAATAGGTGATCTGTTTAGACAAAAACTTTATAGGTATAAAATTTATTAGTAGTGGTGCCGGATGTCGGATTTGAACTGACGACCTACCGCTTACAAGGCGGTTGCTCTACCACTGAGCTAATCCGGCTTAAGTTTTTTGGGCTCTAATTTGGCGATTATTAGTATTAATCGATTTTCTACTTAGAGCGATGTAAAACATGGTATGTTATAATGATTTTTATACATAACAGGTTTGTACTTATAGAATATCAATATATTCATCACTAACGCAAAAATGCCTTAGTATTTTAGGTGGTACTAACCGTAGTAATTATTAGTCAGTAGTCGCTTCAGTCGTTTCCTTCTTTGCTACTTTATCTGCTAAGCGAATATTGTTGCCATTAGTTCTCCTAGCGGATGCTTTTTTGATGAAATTTGGCAAAGTAATATCTGCTTTCTCTATAAAGTTTGCAACTTTATCTGAAGGTTGTGCACCTTGAGACAACCAGTAAGATACTCTATCTAGCTTCATTGAAATTCTGGTTTTATCATCTTTTGGTAATAGAGGATTATATGTCCCTAATTTTTCGATAAAATCACCATCTCTAGGCGCTCTTGAGTTTGCTACCACAATACGATAAAAAGGACGATTTTTAGAGCCTCCTCTCGCTAAACGAATTTTTGTTGCCATAATTACTAATCGACCTTATTTTATTTTTTCCTCTTTAAAAACTACGTGCTTACGGACTTTAGGATCATATTTTCTGAAGGAAAGCTTTTCTGTCTGGGTTTTTGGATTTCTTTTTTTTACTAAGAAATAGCCAGTACCGGCAGTGCTCACAAGTCTTACAAGTAAATTTTTATTTTTTTTTGCCATGTCCGAAGTCCATGCTATAATTTAATTATTGAAGAGGAATCATAGCAAAAGATATGATTTCGTCAAGGGGTTTTTGTCTATCACTATTACTAATTTTTATAGAACTGAGTAATTATATTTGACAGTATCAAACCAAAAGCTGTTCCAGGGTTTCTGAGCAATGTAGATCCTATGTTACTTCCCTATATTCTTTGATATATATCAAGTAAGTCTAGTGATCCAAGATACAAACATTTGCAATTAAATCAACAATTGCTGCATCTATTCAAAAAACCCCTTGCTATGTTCTTGGATTTTTTATATAAATCTTTGGTTATTAAGTACATTACTGCAATACAGCTTATTTAGTAACTACATAATAATAAGATTGCGTAATTCGGCTCGGTAGCTCAGTTGGTAGAGCAAAGGACTGAAAATCCTTGTGTCGCCGGTTCGATCCCGGCCCAAGCCACCATTACATATACGTAACACCACTAGACTAATTTCTATTCACGCTATAAAATAGCTTGATATATTACACAAATCTCGTGTAAAATTTTTAACTTGGTCTTTATTAATTAATGAGAGTATGAATAGTTCCCCCTCGCAAATTCATGGCGCTAACTTAGGTGTAATAAACAGAGTATCAAATCTCTCGGCATTATTTCTGTTAGGGTTAATGTTTATCGGTATTCTATCTTTTTCTATCAGAAATTATATCACCCATAGAATGATTTTTGATATCTATTCTGATAGATTTTTTGAATTTGAGGAAGAAGAAGCAAAAACAGAAGTCCGCATTAAAAAAGGCGATAGTTTAAAGAAAGTACTAGTTGAGCAAAATACCTCTCAAAAAGACATAGCATCAATACTATCTGCTATAAAAGCCGCCAAAATAGACATCAAGCTGAAACCTAGTGACACTATTGCTTTTGACCACGTCATATCTGACATTGAGGATAATACGCCTGATCAGTATAATGATACTGCTAATGCTTATCTCAAGAAGATTACTATTACAAGCGGGAGTACTAGAAGCATAATTATCACCAAAAATAATGAATCTTTTGTCGCCGAAGAAGTTAAAACAAAGCTCATCAAAAAATATGCTTATAAGACTATATATATAGAAAGCGCATTAGCGCCATCTATGTTAAAATACGGCATTGGCAGACAAAATGTGCATGATATAATCAACGCATATAGCTGTAAAGTCGATTTTCAGAGGCAGATTCAACCAAGGGACTTTATTAAAGTCCTAATAGAGCAATTTTATAATGAAGACGGTCAATTTTTGCATAACGGGAAAGTAATATTCTCATCTTTAAATTTGCGAGGCCAGGACCATAATATCTATTTATTCAAAAATAATAAACCAGGATCTCATGAATATTATTCAGAAACTGGTCAAAGTGTAAAAAGGAGTTTGTTGCGCACTCCAATAAGTTCATCGCGCATTTCTTCTAAATTTGGTAAAAGGCAAGATCCGCTGCATGGTTTCACTAAAATGCACAAAGGAGTAGACTTCTCAGCGCCTACTGGCACCCCCATACTCGCATCAGGAGATGGTATAGTGAAGGAGATGGGGTATAGAGGCGCATACGGTAATATTATAAAAATAAAGCATAACTCATCAATCACTACTGCTTATGCGCATGCATCAAAATTTGCATCAAATCTCAAAATAGGCTCACGAGTAAAACAAGGGCAGATCATCGCTTATGTCGGTAAAACAGGCAGAGCTACAGGACCGCACTGTCATTTCGAAGTCATTATCAATGGTAAGCATGTTAATCCTCTGTCTATGCAGACCACTCCAGGAGCAGCTCTAAAAAACAAAGATCTCACTTTGTTTGAAAAGCAGAAATCTCAAATTAAGCAATTATTATCCACGATCCATACTACTTCTTCTGCTGTGGAGTTTAGTAGTCTAGAGAATTTTTATACTGAAAAGTAATTATAGATCTTGCTTTTGTGATGCATGAATGTACATAGATGCGCTATAAAATGATCTTTATAGACTTGCTGTATTGAATATTCTGTAGAATCATTAATATACTAATAAAATAAAATACCGGATTTATTAAACAAACTATCCATAATATATTGAAATTAATTTTAGTTAGTATAAAATTGGGCCTAGAATTATACAAATGAAGAGAAGCTGAATGACTGACTTATTCGTAGGTAAAACTGCTCCAAATTTTACAGCAAAAGCCGTAATGACCGACAATACTATACAAAATGATTTTAATGCTGAATCATATTTTAAGAACACACGGGGAATTATTTTCTTTTATCCCCTGGATTTTACTTTTGTATGCCCTTCTGAAATCATATCTTTTCATAACAGAATCAGCGAATTTACATCTAGAAAAACAAAGATAGTTGGAATTTCTGTAGATTCTCATTTTTCCCACCTTGCTTGGAAAAATGCTCCATATAATAAAGGAGGGATTGGTAGAATACAATTTCCACTAGTATCGGATTTAAATAAATCTATTTCTAAAGATTATAGAGTTTTAAATGACGAAGGTATTTCTATGAGAGGTACGTTTTTTATAGACGAAAACTTCGTGTTAAGGCATATGATAGTTAATGATTTATCTATAGGAAGAAGCACTGACGAAGCCCTAAGAATAATTGATGCATGGGATCATTTTTGTGAGCATGGCGAAGTATGTCCAGCTGGATGGCGTAAAGGTGAAGAAGCGATGCAGGCAACTCAAGAAGGAGTCTCAGATTATCTTGCATCTAATGCAGATAAGCTATAATAGTATCCTGTATAAATGCTGTCTATTCTGAAAAAAACATCCTACAAAGAGGATGATACATTAGTGAATATACTCAGATTAATCAGATCTGATAATATTGGACCAAAAACGTTTCACAATCTAGTGAAATATTATGGCAACCCGAATGCTGCACTAGAACATTTGCCTGAGTTTATCAAAAGATCTAGAGGCAAGATTAAGATATGCACTCAATCTACTGCTCTAGAGGAGATTGAGAAGCTAATGAAGCTAGACGCAAATCTCATTACATATCAGGATGCCAAATATTCTAGATTGCTTGGTAGTATTGATAACTGCCCGCCTATCCTCTCGTATAAAGGTAATATTGAATTGATGCAGAGCAAAGTAGTATCTATAGTTGGATCTAGAAATTGCTCTATTTCTGGTAAACAAATGGCGGCTAAAATTGCCAACGAACTATCAAAATACGATGTTGCAATATGCTCTGGTCTTGCTAGGGGGATTGATACGGTAGCTCATGAATCTTCTATGCCAAATACAATATCAGTGATTGCAGGAGGTATAGATAATATATACCCACCAGAAAATCATAGATTATATGCAGATATTGCTCAAAATGGTCTATTACTCGCTGAATTACCGATTGGTAGCGTACCTCTTGCTAGGCATTTTCCACAAAGAAATAGAATTATCTCTGGCCTGAGTCATGCTGTGGTAATTATAGAAGCAGGACTAAGTTCTGGCTCTCTTATTACTGCGAAATTTGCACTGGAGCAGAATAGAGAGGTATTTGCATGCCCAGGTTTTCCCCTAGATCCCAGATGCAAAGGTAGCAACAAATTAATTAAAGATGGAGCACAATTACTCGAATCTTCAGAAGAGATCTTAGAATATTTAAATACTAATGCTTCTTATGCAGCTGAAGAGGAGGGTAGTAATGTAAAATTTGTACCTATATTTAGAGCGGTTGATGAATCTCTTCTAAATGACAAAAATAGACAAGCTGTTTTGAATTTACTATCTGCAACGCCTGTGAGCCTGGAGGAGATAGCTCAGCATCTTGATCTCCCATTCCCTATTATTCTCACTATATTACTTGAATATGAACTTCAAGGTAAAATCTGCTCCATAGGCAAAAACAAATATTCTTTGAATTTTTAGATAGTATATTGTTTTTGGCATAATAATTGCTTGCTTGAAAAGGAGTAATAAGTAAGCAGGATGCATTATGGGGATTAGTAATATTGTAGAAACTATCGGAGTCAGTAATAATAATACTGTAGCCGGCAGCTCTAATAATTTAAAAAATAGTGAATTATTTGATTTATCTATTTTATCTCGGAATACATGCTCTACACCCCAAGCACAGTCACGTGAATCTAGCGCTCATTTGTCTATGCATCAATATCCCAAAAGTCAAAATTACCAAGCACGGAATACGCAAAATCATGAGATTGATCCATCTCAAGCTTCTTTGCCAGAGCAACAAATCGAAGTGCGGCTGAAAGAAGAAAACGATGCGCTTAATATTGATGGCATATTACCCAATAAATCTGACTCCGTAGCGGAGATGATGATTAATGCACTAGAAGACGGACAAGATGGTGAACTTGATTCGATTATTAATTTCAGCAATAATGCTACACTGAGCACTCCGGATAATTTAGATAATGATAATGAAGTATCATGTGATTTAAATATATCTGATTCTATAAACCATCAGAGTAGTATTAAAAATACCAAGGATTCTACAAGTAATAATAAAGGATTTGCTAGCTCTAGGCTCATGCATCTTAAGTCTGAATATAATACTATAGATAAAATCACTGATAATATGTCAGATTCTTCTAGTTATCATGTAGATTTGTATAATGACACTAATCTCTCTGCAATGAATGAAGTAGATTTAGAAGCAGATCAATTATTGGATGATTCATCAGATCAGGACCTAAGTCCCGATGGAATGATTGCGTGTACTCAAATTATAAATCCGATCGATACTCAACAAGTAAAGAATTGGGATGATATAGATAGATTTTTGGTAGATTACTCAGAACATATATCTGATCCAAGGATAGATTTATCAGAAACTATAGAAGATATAGAGGTAGAAACCCCCTTTGATAATGCGTTACCAGAGGAAGTAGTGCAAGGAAATCAAATCAATCAATATACTAGATCAGAGATAGAGACAGGGCGCTATAAATCTAGTAAACAGAATATCAAGGATATAGATCAGGTAGATTACATAGGAAATGCCCAAGATATTAACTCAAAAAATCCTAAACTTTCAAATAATAATGATCTAAATCTAAAGCTTTCTGACCAGATGTCAGATTTAGAGGATCAAACACAGAATAATAGTACGCAGGATTTTCTGGATCCAAATGATCAAACCCCAGAGACTGCTAAAAATTTTAGTACAAATATAAATATTAAAGACTTAGCATCCTCTAACATCAAGTTTGCTAGCGCTCCAGTATCTCAAGAGCGGCCAGTAGAATTACATAATCAAATCAGTATCAGCATAGAAAAAGCTCTGAACGAAGGCGTCAGGAAAATACAAGTGTCTCTACATCCAGAGAGTTTGGGTAAATTAAATATCGAGCTTAATTTAGACAATGATATAATTACCGGTATAAAATTCATTGCTCAAAAACATGAGACTCTAGAGAGTATAAAAGCTGATAGAATATTACTAGAGCAAGTAATTAAGGATATAACCAAAGGCGGAGACGCAAGCTTAAGCTTTTCTCTTGGGAGTTATGGTCAGGAAAATAACCAACCTGGAAACTCTTATATCAATAAATCAACAATGTATAATAATGATACCTACCAAGCCGTGGTATCAGTTGATGCAGAGATCCAAGAGAGTATTATTACAGAAAACAGAGTCAATTTAACGATATAATTATGCCGTCAGTAGAAAATATGCCCAGATCTTTTGGGCCCAAAAAAAATATAGATAATAAAGCAGGCGAAGATAATAAAACTCCTGAACAAAAAAATATCGATGCAGCTCAAAAGAACACTATAGATTTTATTAAGATCATAGTTGCGACCATTAAAAATCAAAGCCCTGACAAACAGGCTGATCCAGGTCAGATAGCTCAGACAATGGCGGTAATGAAGCAGACGGAAGAAATAATCAAAATGGGCGGGAATATATCTAGCCTCAAGGATAAGCTTTCAAGCGATGAGCTTGGAAGGATTAGTAGTATGTATTCAGGCAAGGAAGTCAGATTTAATACTGCAACGCAGATATTTGATGGACAAAATCCTGTAGCCTTTA
Source organism: uncultured Rickettsiaceae bacterium (assembly GCA_964351245.1). Lineage (GTDB taxonomy): Bacteria > Pseudomonadota > Alphaproteobacteria > Rickettsiales > Rickettsiaceae > JANRKH01. The sequence goes on from CAYGNF010000003.1 coordinate 37,257, forward strand.
AGTATCAAATGAATATAGATGACGCAACAAAGCCAGTTAACGCATCTATTGTATCCTCTGTATCAGTACATAATTCAGCGGGCATAGAGGTAATGAAAACAATAGGCAAAAGAGAAAAGGGTATTCATGAATTTAACTGGGACGGCAAGGATTCTAAGGGTAAATTAGTCAAAAAAGGAGAATATACTATTAAAATTAATGCCCACTACGAAAAAATGAATAACGGACAAGTGGTAAAAACCCCAATTGAGTCTGGTGCCTATATATCAGGACGAGTAGACTCAGTAGAGCTGAGCGCCGGTAAACCAAAGCTCAGAGCTAATAACCTATTGTTTGATCTTGATCAAGTAATCAAAATAGAGTCTGAGATTAATAACGAGACAACAGAAAATCTAATTTTATCTGATTATTCTAGCTATATAGGCAAGTTTGCCGAAATCTCTAACAATGAAGTGAATATAAATGCAAGCGGAGAATCTTTACTGGATTTTGAATGTAAGATAGATAGACCAGGTAAGGTACTAATAAGATTATTTGACGAAAAAGATAATCATATTGGCTGCGCACTTATTGATGAAGTGGATAAAGGAATGAATCATCTGCGATTTAAGCCAACCAACAGTCTCTCGCCCGAAGGATATGAATCTTTTGAGATAGGAGTGAATGGTGGGTCTTACTTACCTCAAGGAAAATACAAATATAAAATTTTTATACAAGATACCTTAAACTTTAATCCAGAAGAATATAAAGAAGTAATCGTTAGTAAAAAAATAAAAATTACCGGACTTGATTTTGCAAATGAGCCTCTTGTTATATCAGGAGAGGAAAAATTTAGTTTATCTAGTATCAAAAAACTCTCTGAAGATTTAGTCTCAAATATATATAATGATTATACAAGCTTTTTAGGTAAAGTTGCTAATGTAAATTTTGAAACATTTGAACTACGCAATAACTCCCCCGCCCAAAAACAATATGTTAAAATCGCTCCAGTAGGAAATGGCTATGTGATTGGAGATGTATATATGAATATTTTTGATGCAAATAATATTCTTGTAAATAAAATTCAATCTAATACCGTTATTTCTACTTCTCAAAATACATTATACAATAGAGATACTTTATTGAGTTATATCAAACCAGAAGATCTAAGTGAGTTAAAAGCAGAACACAATATACCCATGAACTTATCCTCTATAGATGAGATAGAGGAGTTTTTTGGCAATAGTGATGAAGATAGGAGTAGGTTTACTCGATTCGCTGATAAGGTATTTCAGAAGCTCGACACCGTTGCTATCGCCAAGGAATATTGGCCAGAATTCGAAAATTTACAAAATAATGATAGAGATCTTGTGTTAGAGGCGGTTCAAGCCAACTGCCCCTTTACTAGTTTTTACTGGAATGGTAGAAATATGAACGGGGATAGAGTGCCCGAAGGTTCTTATAGATATGAATTTGAGATGGAAAAATACAAGCCCTCTGATGCCGATAGAGATAGGATAGTAGAAAGAATTTATGATATCGCAAAGGTTAAAATATCAGAATATACAAAAGATACAGATGGAGAGATTAGTTTCTGCGGTAATCCTTATGATGCGACTGGATCTAATGTAACAAATCATGTGGTAAAATTCTCTCCTTCTCAAATATCATCTTTACAAGTTGCATAATTTTGCACTATATAAAAAATATATATTATAAATATATAAAAAATTAAAAACTTTATTGATCAAGGAGATTAATTTTATTACTATTAGTAAATAAATACCTCTAGGATAAGCAATAATGTTTAATAAAACATACTCATCGGCTCCAGATGCAATACAAGATGTGATCAAGGATGATTTAGTAGTAATGTCTGGCGGATTTGGATTATGCGGCATCCCCGAAAAACTCATTGAAGCAATTTTGAAATCAGGAGCACGGGGCCTAACTTTTATCAGCAATAATTGCGGTGTAGATGATTTTGGTCTTGGTACATTACTCAAGACAAAGCAAATCAAAAAAATGATATCCTCTTATGTTGGTGAAAATAAAACATTTGAGAGCATGTATCTAAGTAAAGAACTAGAATTAGAACTCACTCCTCAAGGCACTCTTGCAGAGCGTATTCGTGCGGGAGGAGCGGGAATACCGGCTTTTTATACCAAAACTGGAGTTGGCACTATTGTTGAAGAAGGCAAGGAGGTAAGGGAGTTTAATGGCCATAAATATCTGATGGAAAAAGCTCTATACGCAGATCTTGCAATTATTAAAGGATATAAAGCAGATAAAGCCGGTAATGTTATATATCGTAAGACTGCAAGAAATTTTAACGCCACAATGGCTACTGCTGCAAAAATTACAATATGCGAAGTAGAAGAAATAGTTGAGATCGGAGATTTAGACCCTGATGCAATTCACACTCCGGGGATTTACGTAGATAGATTAATATTGGGTCAAAATTATGTTAAACCAATAGAAAAACTGACCTTACATGTGGAATAAAGAAGAAATGTGCCGCATCGCTGCGGAATTAGAGCTAAAAGACGGAATCTATGCTAATCTTGGTATTGGTATACCTACTGAAGTTGCGAACTACATACCCGAAGGAATTCACATTATCTTTCATAGCGAAAATGGCATGCTTGGTATGGGCCCATTTCCTACAAAAGATGAGGTAGATCCTGATCTTATAAATGCAGGCAAACAAACAATAACTGAGCTTGAGCATAGTAGCTATTTTAGTAGCGCCGAATCTTTTGCCATGATAAGGGGAGGTCATGTTAAACTATCTATTTTAGGGGCTTTGCAAGTCTCAGAAAAAGGGGATCTTGCTAATTGGATGATCCCAGGTAAAATGGTAAAAGGGATGGGAGGAGCCATGGATTTAGTGGCAAATGTAGAGCGTGTGGTCATTTTAATGGAGCACACAACAAAAGAAGGCGCTCCTAAACTTCTAAGACAATGTAGCTTACCTCTTACTGGCATAGGGGTTGTAAAGAGAGTAATTACAGATCTTGGAATTTTTGACTTTGAGGATGGAAAAATGCTCTTGACTCGTCTAGCCCCAAATGTAACTTCAGAGGAAGTATCTGCAAAAACTGATGCAAGGTTTGAGATTGCTCTTTTGTAAAATCGTTCAAATGCAGGCTTGATTTACTATCAAGTCTAGTATTGATCCTTAGATACTCCGAGAGCGAGTTCGGGTCTCCAGTTTTGCTGGAATCTTTTCGTTTTTGATGTCTTCTGGAGTTAGCGCGCTCCGCGCGTGTTTATGAATATTCTTTAATAGAGATCCATATTTTTTATCTATGTACTCGGAATATTCTTGTGCACATTTTTGAGCAATCACTTTGCCTCCTTGAAGGTGTAGAGTTTGAGAGCATCTCTGTCTAAAATGATTGATACACTTCTTTTGTCTCTCTAATTCTTTCTTTCCGAACTCGAGTATTCCTCCTATTGATCCTTCTGAAATCTCTTGGGGTGTATCTAATTTTTGTGGAAAGACCTCATTCTTGATGTCATTGAGGTTTTTGCGTAACTGCGCTTTACCTTCAGTATTCTGCTCTATGATGTTATTAATGGCCTCATTATCTGCGTTAAAGAGCGCTTCGTGATTTCCTAGGATTGATATATTTTTTTTCATCACACTATAGTCTTTTATTTTTTTGAGCCCCTCTTCGGTAGTACTATGTTTGAGGGATGTAGTAATAATATTATATAAAGGCTTATCTACTGTTTCTATTCGCTGCAATAATGCTTCCACACTTTTGGGATCAAATGGCTGACTCTTCTTAGTTTTAGAATTTTGTGAGTATTGATTCCACATATCTTTGAAATGAGGAAGCGCTACGGTCATTATTTGTGCTGCTATCATTAAATTCAAGGGCGTAGGCCCAAAATATACTACCATTGCGATCGAAAGTACCAATAGCAGTGCCAATATTATAGTGTCTATATTATCATTATTATTTTCCTCGGTATTAAGCTCTCCATGCTGTGGATTTAAGGCCTCCACTAATTCCCGCATAATATTATTAATACCATCTATGTCTCGGGAGTTCTCTTGTTGATCATTACTATTCAATTCTGACAACACCTCAAGTTTCTCTTTTATCTGTTTTGCCAAAGATTGTATATGCTCTTGAGCATTCTGCGATCTTGATTCAGAGATTCTGTTCTGACGATACATATCTAAAGCCATGAATACATCGTACATTAACTGACTGTGTTGATTTAATGCTTCTTGAGGATTATGAGTATTATATGGAATATTGTTAGACGGGTTTTGAATTATATATATCAGTTTTTGTAGCAAATTCGTCAACTCATCATTTGGACGACCCGCTGACTCTGTAGCATTATCTCTTGACATAGTATATATTACCTGAATTATAATATAATTTTAAGTAATTTATATTTTTAGGCAAGTCAATAAGCTCAATTGTCTTTTAATATATTGACCATCTTGCTTTTGGGCAATAGTTTAAGGGCTCAGTTTGTCCTCGTGTAAATTTCTCTATTCCAGTCCAGGCTACCATTGCCGCATTATCTGTGCAGAGAGAGGAAGGTGGCGCAATTAACTTATAACCCTTTTCTTCTACTAAAGATCTCAGGTTACTTATCAGATAATGATTTGCTGCGACTCCACCTGATATGACTATCTGCTTGCTACTATATTGTTTTTCATATTCAATAATTGCTTTATTAATTTTATATTGGAGAATTTTTAGAACTGTATGTTGAAATGATGCGGATAAATCATGAGCAAATTCTATGTTATTATTAGAGGTATTATTCTGAATAATATTTCTGACTGCTGTTTTAAGTCCGGCAAATGAAAGGTCGCACCCGTCTCTATCGCACATTGGCATTGGCAAGATGTATTTATCTTTATCACCATTTTTTGCAGCCTTCTCTATCGCAGGCCCCCCAGGATATTCCAGATTGAGCATCTTGGCTACTTTATCAAAGGCTTCCCCTGCTGCGTCGTCTTTAGTCTTGCCTAGTAACTCATAGGATCCCACATTTTTTGCTATTAAAAACTCACAATGCCCTCCTGAGATTAAAAGCAGTAAATATGGAAACTCTACACCATCTGTTAATCTTGCAGTTAATGCATGGGCTTCTAGATGATTTACAGCAATGAATGGCTTTTTTAAGCTTGCAGCTATAGATTTTGCAAACATTGTCCCTACTATCAATCCACCAATGAGACCAGGACCGCATGTTGCAGCGATGCAAGATATATTGTCCAAAGAAGTATTAGCCGTTTGGACTGCCCTCTTGATTGCTGATTCTACATAATTGAGATGCGCTCTAGACGCTATTTCTGGCACTACTCCTTTAAATGCCTCATGCTCTTTGATCTGAGATAATACTATATTTGATAAAATTTTTCTCTCATCATTAACTACCGCAGCAGCGCTCTCATCGCAACTTGACTCTATTCCAAGGCAAAGCATTATTGGGCCTCAAGATTGATTGTTGGAATTTTCTTATTCAATTGATCCAAAACTGCTGGAGTGATATTAAGATGATCTGATGCATAGAGAGCGTTGATTGAAGGTATTACTAGCTCGATGCATTGCTCTGAGGAGATATTCTTAATAACTTCAAGAGCAATTTCATTGATTTTGTTTATAAGATTCGCTTGAGTCTGCTCTACTTCTAGCTTTTTATCTCTAAACTGTTTTTGCATTTTTGTAACTTTCTTATCAAATTCAGAGGCTTTAGATGCGAATTCTTCTGTACTCAACGTATCTTTGAGAGAGTTTATATTCCTTTCTTCCGTATTCAGTTCAGCTTCTTGTTTAGCAATAGTATTCTGTAATTGAGATGCAGAAATCTCTGCATAGGCCTTTACTTCTGCCATTGCCTTAGAGTTCTCTAGTATAGACTGTACATTTACAACTGCGGTACTATATTTTGAGCATACCCCAAGACAATAAGTAGGGGACATTAATAACACAGCAAGTATTTGAAAATATTTAATCATTTGCAGAGAAAGTTTATCGAGTGATGCTTATTTTAGCAAAATATGTTTTAATAACAAGAAAATAAATAAGTACTATATGAGGATTTCATTAGCTTCTGATCATACGGGGTATCACCTCAAAATTTTTCTTAAAAAATCTTTAGAAGAGGAAGGTGTGTCTATAATTGACGAAGGATGCGACAGCCCTGATTCGTGTGATTACCCAGATTATGCAAAAAAAACATGCGAATCTATTATTGAAGATAGAGCAAATTTTGGTATATTAATTTGTGGTTCGGGACTCGGAATGTCTATTTGCGCGAACAGATTTTCTGGAATTAGAGCAGCGCTCTGTCATAACGAATTTACCGCCCAAAAAGCAAGGGAGCATAATGATGCAAACATTATTGTAATAGGAGCAAAGATCATAAATAATACACAAGCGCTAAAAATTGTTAGATTATTTTTAAAAGCCCATTTTGAGGGAGGTCGGCATTTAAGGAGGCTAGAAAAAATTTCATAAATTAGTTTGTGCGATAGTGTAGAGTGATTTTTCAGACAGGAGAATTGCTATTCTGAAGATAGCCATAATATCGTGCCCTAGTACATTAGCCTCTTCATTATTTAGTGTATGACCCTCTTCGGTAACAACCACCATCGCAAGAGAGTAGTGTTTGCATCCGTATAAGTTCCCAACTTCATGATTAATATTTTTGATGATTACTATCTCTTCATCATTTTTTAATTCCTTGAAAATTTCTATTAAGTCTGAGCGCTTTAGGTATTTTCTAGAACCTCTATTTGTGTAAGTATAATAATCATCACGATTATTTTGCATCAATGATATTGAATCAAGACAAAAATAACTCATGACTTCGTCGGAGATATATTCCATTAAATCCTTATGTCTAGCATCAAGTATTGTAGTAATGAGCTTGTTTATAAGTTGTTTGTGTAAATATAAATTTATCGCCTTGATATTCTGTAATTTACTTTGATGACTGAGGCGATAATACTCTAATAGAACGAGCATAGCCAGCACTGCAAATAAAACCATAAATGTTAATAATACTTTAATCATAATATTAATATCATCCACTATCTATTTAATTTCTATTAACATAACAGTAATATAGTATTTACAATACATAATTATAGTTTTTTTTTATAGAAAAACAATAGTTTATAATGTATATAAATAATTATTAGTATAGTGAAATAGAATTCAATATAAAATCAGGAGGATTATGACGGAAGTATTCGCTAAAGAAAAATTATTAAATTACATTAATAGCCTCGAGAATATGGAGCAAGAGAAAGCCGAGGTTACCGAAGCGATGAAAGACATACTACAAGATGCAAAAAACAATGGATTTGATACTCAGATTATAAAATACATCATGAAACTAAAGAAGATGGATAAAGATAAACTTGCTGAGACAGATGCCTTAATTGAATTGTATCGAGACGTTGCAGGAGTTTAATAAATCTAGTGCTTGATATGACTCATAAGTTTATTATGAGGTAATAATTGAAATGATTTAGTGAATTTAAATTTATATATACATTATTATTAAGCCCTATATTTAATGGCACTATAGCTTTATGTATTGACATTACTGACCATGTTACATATAGTTGGTTTCTTGCTTAGCATTAAAAATTGATGATCAGTAATGCCAATTTTATCAGATAAATGGATCAGAGAGCAATCTACCGCAAATAACATGATTACTCCATTTGAGTCACACCAGGTGCGTTATGATGCTATGGGTAATAAATTAATTTCTTACGGCCTATCTTCCTACGGATATGACGCTAGAGTCGCTCAGGAGTTTAAAGTTTTTACCAATATAAATTCTGCAATAGTAGATCCCAAAAACTTTTCTAATGATAGCTTTATCAATATTAAGCAAGATATATGTACAATTCCCCCTAATAGTTTTGCTCTTGCACGTACTGTGGAATATTTTAAAATACCAGAGGATGTTTTAGTAATTTGCTTAGGCAAATCTACATACGCACGATGCGGCATTATTGTAAATGTCACTCCTTTAGAGCCAGGCTGGGAAGGTTATGTTACTCTAGAGTTTTCAAACACTACTACTCTTCCAGCTAAAATATATGCAGGAGAGGGCGCATGCCAGTTTATTTTTTTGAAAGGAAATGAGAAATGCGAGGTAACTTATTCTGATAGAAAGGGAAAGTACATGAATCAAACTGGGGTTACTTTACCCTCTCTATAATCATTTAATAATCACAAGAAAATAGAAATAATATGCAAGATCAAAACACAGAAGATAACAACCCCCATATCGCCATTGCATCTCAATATATCAAAGACCTATCGTTTGAAAATCCTAATGCACCCAATTCTCTGACCTCTTTATCATCAGCTCCTTCAGTAGAACTTGCCCTTGATGTAGAAATTGCCAGGCTCGAAGATGAGAATCATGTTTTTGAAGTTGCTTTAAAGATAGAGTCCACCGCAAAACACGAAGATCAGGTTTTATTTGTCATAGAGATTGTGTATGCCGGTATCTTTTTATTGCAAAATATTCCTACAGAACAACAAGAAATGATTCTTGCTATACATTGTCCCAACATGATTTTTCCATTTGCTCGTAGGATTATTTCAGATATCACTAGCGATAGTGGATTTCAGCCTCTAAGAATCGATCCAATTGACTTTGGTAGATTATATCAAAAAAAACTATCTGAAAGAAGCTCTGAAGGCGAAGCGTAAGATATCTTTCGACTATTTTGTTGTTTTATTAGATTAGTTGATTGGTACTAGATAATTAACAAACGATATATTGGCAGAGGCAAGAAAACTCAATCAACAACTTATGACCTTAGTATATATATTGGTATATTTTTTGTAAAATTACATCATGTTACGAAGTTTCAAAATTTTTTCTGCAAAAATTCTTATTGTATATACAAAAAAAATTGCATTATAGGAATTCTAATATAGATACTGTACAAGATAAGTTTTTAATGCGAGAATTCTCACTATGGCAGATTTACTAACACATATAGCAGCGTCAGGAATGGATGCAGCGATGAAAGAGATCAACAACAAAGCAAATGATTTGGCAAATGTAAATTCAGGGGCTTATAAAAGCATTCATAATAAAACCCAGGAAACATTTTATATACATGTCACAAAGGCTGGCAGCGGGGCTCAAGATGGCGAAAAGCCAGTAGGTGTATATCAGGGGACCGGAGCAAAAACTGTGGCAACATATAGAGATCTTTCGCTTGGTACTAGAAAGCAAACCAGTATGAGTTTAGATTTTTATATAGCAGGTAGTGGGTATGTGGCAGTTACATTACCTAGCAAAGAAACCGTGTATTATAGAGCCACTTCCTTAAAAATAAATAGTGAAGGAGTTATTACTACCTCAGAAGGATACCCACTCGTAGATAACATTGTTCTACCTGAAGCAATTGCTATGCAAGCGATCAAGATATCAGAGAATGGCGAAATGTCCTATGATGGGGGGGATCAAAAAATCGTGCTTGGTCAAATTAATCTACATAATTTTCCAAACGAGCAGGGCCTTAAGGGCTTATCTGGAGGATATTATTTAGAAACGGAAGCATCTGGTGCCCCGATAGTGGGCAAGCCTGGTGATCCTGGTTTTGGAACTTTAGATCAGGGGGCGCTCGAGTTATCTAACGTAGAAGTCGCAAATGTCTTCGCGGATTTTATGGCTGCACAGAGAGCCTATGAGTTAAATGCAAAGATGCTAAGATCTGCAGAGGAAATGAGTAAAGAACTAAAACAATAGTGATAAAATACGCGAATATATTAATTTTGGCACTGCTTTTGCTGCCTTCTAATAAAGTCTTTGCAAGCTATTTTGAAGATAGCCTCAAGAGCTTGATATTAGAAAAAATAGGCCTACATTATTCTATAGATTTAAAATTTGAATCTAACGGCAAATTAGATCAAATAATTTCACGAGATCACGAAATTAGCAGCGTTGCATTAAGTTTCTATTCCCCTCAAACCAAAAGCTTTAAAGCTTTGGTGAAATTTACGCAAGAAAATATCGAGATTTTTGGCAAATTCGATACGTATTTTGAAATTTACTTATCTAATAAATTTATAAAACATGGAAAGCAAATCAATCCTGAGGATATTAAACTAGTGAAGGTAAAAAAAATTCAAGATCTAGACGATATAATCAAAAACCCATCTATGCTTTATGGTATGGAGACGAGGCAGAATATTCTTCCGGGTAAAGTAATCAGATTAATTGATTTAAAAAAATCCCCCCTTATCAAAGAAAATGACCCCGTCACTCTTTTATATGAATCTAATGCCATGAGCCTAAAAACTTTAGGAATTGCTATGGCTCAGGGAGGAATAGGAGATAAAATCAGGGCCAAAAATGAAAAAACTGGTATAGTGGTTTTTGGAGAGGTGGTGGATAAAAACATAATCAGAGTGAGTGATCCTAATGACTAAAGTCAATCTATCATTGTTTCTCCTGAGGCGTATTATCATTATCCTTTTTTTGCAGATCAGAGCCCCAATTTTGTGCTTATTTCTGAGTTTACTTGCGTGCGTCCTATCCTCATGCACAGATTCTATAGAGAGGCTCTCAAGAGTTGGAAAGGCTCCTGATTTAGGAAAACTCGATGTGCCTGCTACTCATGGCGATGACATAGATCCGGTAAAGGAATTAAAGGCTCATGAAGAAAGAAAAAAAATTACAAACTCTTTGTGGCAGCCGGGAGCAATATCTTTTTTCAGAGATAATAGAGCTTGGAAAGCAGGAGATATTGTTAGAGTTATTATCCAGGTTAGTGATAGTGCTAAGCTTAATAATAGCACTAATAATGCGCGTGCGGCTAGCGACGGCGTTTCGGCTCCTAGTGTTTTTGGAAAACAAGCTGCAATTGCTAAATTTTTATCAGCCTCAGGCAAAGCATCTGATCTATTATCCACAAATACTTCAAAAGCCCACAAAGGCAATGGAGCCATTACGCGCAATGAAGCAATCCAGACTGTAATGGCTGCTATTGTATCTCAAATTTTACCAAATGGGAATTTAGTAATTCAAGGCAAGCAAGAAATTAGAGTAAATCACGAACTCAGAGAAATTAAAGTGACTGGAATTATCAGGCCCAGAGATATCAGCTCCAGTAACTCAGTGACTTCTGATCAAATCGCCGAAGCTAGAATTTCATACGGAGGTAGAGGTGTAGTAAGTGATGTACAGCAGCCTAGAATAGGCTCTCAGATTGTAGATATTATATCGCCATTTTAATGTTATCTGCATATTTTTAGAAAATCTGCTTATGTATTCACCCCTCAGTTACAGTTTCCGTTTATTGGGAATATATATTTATTTTGTCGTATTCTATCAATTTATGCTTGCGAAATTTCAATATAAGCCTAATATTATTGTAGCTCAAATCAAAGTGAAGGAACAATGTATGCGCTTTCTAATGCGTACAAATCACCCTGTTATACATATCTGTATATTACTCTTTATATGCAATAAGGCTGCTGAAGCGTCATTACTCTTACAGAAATGCCTGTTTTCCCTAGCCTATAGAGCATATTCTATAATAAAAATTACAGCCCTTAGTATCATAATGACAAATAGTTTAAATTGTGCTGCCGCAGACGTAATTGAGATAGAATTAGGTATAAGATCTCATCAATTTGAACCTACCATCATTACAGCTCCTCATGGCAAAAAAATAAAATTAAAAATTACAAATTACGACGATCAAATTGAGGAGTTCGAAAGCATCGATTTAGTGCGTGAAAAAATTATCCCCCCTGGTAAAACAGCTACTGTCACTCTCCCCCCTCTTAAACCGGGTACATATAGTTTTTATGGAGAGTTTCATCGTGAAAGCGCTGCGGGTAATTTAATAGTGGAGTAGATCATGCATCAAATTACAATAATTGTTTTTAGGGAATTTCTCGAAATTTCTCTACTAATAGGATTTTTGAGTTCCGTAGGTAGTCATATTAAAGACTTTAGAATAATACTAAGTAGCGGCATAATGCTTGGGATTGTTGGTGCAAGCATCCTCGCTTTTTTTACTGATCAAATTTCAAATAGTCTAGATGGTGTTGGTAGCGAAATATTTGATGCTTCAATCATATTAATGACCGTATTTCTTATGTGCGCTACTCTTATTTGGGTGAAGCAGCAATCCAGCATGTCGAATAAAATTTCGTTAATCAATGAGCATTCTGATAGTCTCTATGCAAAAATGACCTTTGTAGCAGTGGTCGCAACTAGTATATTTAGAGAAGGCGCAGAAATAGTATTAATTTTGCATAGTTTTAGCGCTATAGCTCAAAATGATGCAATGAATCATCTTAGTGGTTTTATGATAGGGGCTTTGTGCGGATGTATTTGCGGGGTTGCGTTATATATAGGGTTGTTTCAATTTGCAAAAAGGCGTATTTTTCAAATTACAAGTTTTTTTATGACTTTTATAGCTGCTGGACTATCTGCAGAAGCCGCAAAAATACTCGCCTCTGTGGGCGTATTAGATGATATGGGTGCTCCGATATGGGATACAAGCTGGATTGTAAGCGATCAGGGTATATTGGGTAAGTTTTTAAAAATTTTCATTGGCTACAGTGCAAAACCTTATGGTGTAGAGCTCGTATTTTACTTGTTAACAATCATGATAATCATTACTACAGAAAAACTTTTTTCTGGTAAAAAATCTAGATAAAACTATAATCACCCAAGTGACAAAATATTAAATCAGGAAATATATATATCATGCTGAAGCTTTTAGTTGAATTCGGACCAATAGTTGTTTTTTTTGCCAGTTATAAATTATCTAATATTTTCCAAGCCACAGTATTAATGTTGATTGTCACCTTGGTTGGTCTGATTGTTAGCTACATTATTGACGGAAAAATCTCTGTACCACTTTTAATTTCAAGCGGTGTATTAATAGGAACGGCGAGTATCACAATATTCAGTGGTGATTCTGCTTTTATTAAAATGAAACCTACATTAGTCTTTGCAATTTTTAGCATTATTCTGTTTGTTGGGGTCGCAAGAGGACAGGGATTGGTAAAATACGTACTGGGCTCTGCTATAGAAATGAGCGATCAGGCTTGGTTAAGTTTATCACTTAGATTTGCTGTTTATTTGCTGTTTTCTGCAATTCTGAATGAGTATATATGGAGAAATTATACAGAAAGTTTTTGGGTAAATTTTAAGGTATTTGGCTTTGCACCTATGACTATGGTTTTTGTCGCACTTCAGATACCATTTTTACTAAAACATCAAAAACAAAAGATTGATCCACCTAATTCTTAATTTATGTGTTCATTGATTATCCACAAGCGCTAGAGATCATTTTAAACCAGGGGGTTGTAGCTGTTCCTACTGAGACTGTCTACGGTTTAGCTGGAGATGCTACATCAGAAATTGCTACAAGCAAAATCTTTACAACAAAAAAGCGTCCAGCAGATAATCCATTAATAATACACATCAGCTCTCTAGATCAAGCAATGGAATATGGAGTATTTAATGAATATGCCAAAAAAATTGCTACAGCATTTTGGCCTGGGCCTATTACTATAGTTGTACCTAAGAAGAAATCGCGTATCAGTGCAATATCAACTGCAGGTATGGATACTATAGCACTCAGGTGGCCTTCTCATCCGACAATGCAGAAATTAATTATTGATGCGCAAAAACCTATAGCAGCCCCAAGTGCTAATATATATACTAGAATAAGCCCTACTAGCTCTAAGCACGTAGAAATAGGTTTTGATGGAGCAGTACCAGTGCTAGATGGAGGTATCGCTGTGTATGGTATAGAATCTACTATAATCTCATGTAGTACAAAAATTGCTATATTAAGACATGGATTTATTACAAGTCAGTCAATAGAAGATGTAGTAGGTATTACTCCCGAAATATTTATAAATTCAAAAACAGCACCAGGTGCATCAGAGATACATTATAGCCCCATGAGCGAAATGCGAGTAGATGTAGAGCGTGCTCATAACGATGAATTTGCAATAAATTTTGGATCAAATCAAATAGGGGGATCAATGCATGCTAATCTAAGCAATGATGGCGATCTTGTGCAAGCTGCAAGTAGACTATATAATGCTTTATTTGAAGCCGATAAAGCGGTGCAAGAATTTGGACTATCAAGTATTGCAGTAGCAAAAATTCCATATCAGGGAATTGGGCATGCGATTAACGACAAGCTCAGAAGAGGCGCACGCACTCAATCAATAACCAATTCTTGAATCATACCAAATCCTATTTAAATCGAAAGTCTAATCTAATGATTGGTATAATGATATATAGCATCCCTACTTTATTGCAGAGTAATATCTATTTTGCCAATTTGTTATATATATATCAGCAATTTTTTTGTCTTGTATTAATATTGCGTTTTCGGCATTGCGTTTATCTGCGGCTTCTGAGAAGTTAAAACTTCCAGTGATGACTTTTGTTCCATCTATTATAATGACTTTATTATGTGCTATACCAGATATTGAGTCTTTGACAACCTCAATACCTGCATCTCTCAAACTTTGAACTGTAGTACGATTTTCAGCAAAATTACTACGATCAAGAATTGCTCTTACATTTACACCTCGTGCCTTTGCTGCAATTAATTGATTAATAATAGCAAAACTTGTGAGCGAATATGCCTGTACCAGCACTGATTCTTTGGCTTGTATTATGTTCTGTGCAATGAGACTACCGCATCCACGAGGCGGAGTGAAGCATATATTCAAATTTTCCGTTGGAGTATCAAAACTATGCCATGATCCAATACCATAATATTCTTCAAATCCTACACCAAAAGATATACCAAAGATTATACCAAGCAGAGAGTTAACAGTACCCCTTCTATTGATTTTGGTTTTGAACATTGGCTTGCGAGATAACATGGAAGTACCTGTTATTATATAGATTATTTTAAGCCATAGATAATCAAAAATTATTCTTTATGAATCTAAAAATACACCAATTTAATGGTATATTAATTATTCGCTCAATCCTGATGATTATAACAAAATTATCCAGCGATAATCAAGCATGAAATACATCCCGAATATTTGATAACACACTCATGTTAAAGAAATTAATAATGTGAAGCAGAGAGAGTAGCTTTATAATTATCTTTCGCTCAATTCTACAAATTCTCTTTCAGCGGATCCTGTATATAATTGTCTTGGGCGGGTAATTTTTTGATTCTCATCATTATGCATTTCAAGCCACTGAGACATCCAGCCAGATGTCCTTGCTATCGCAAAAAGCACTGTGAATAACTGGGATGGTATATTCATAGCTTCGTATATTATACCTGAATAGAAGTCAACATTAGGATATAATTTTCTTTCTACAAAATATTCATCATTAAGTGCTATATATTCAAGCTCAGTTGCTATATTGAGTAAAGGATTATCCACTTGACCTAGCTCAGATAAAACCTTCTTGCATTCTTCTTTGAGCACAGCTGCCCTTGGATCGTAGTTTTTGTAAACCCTATGCCCAAACCCCATTAGTCTAAATGGATCATCCTTATCTTTTGCTTTTTCAATAAATCTAGGGATATTTTTTACCTCTCCAATGGCTCTTAGCATATTAATTACAGCTTCGTTTGCTCCTCCATGAGCAGGACCCCACAAAGAGGCTATACCTGCACTTATGCAAGCAAATGGATTTGCACCCGACGACCCAGCAGTTCTTACGGTAGAAGTAGAGGCATTTTGTTCGTGGTCTGCATGTAAAATAAAAATTTTATTGAGCGCAGAAGACATCACTGGATTGACTTTATATTTTTCCGAAGGTGTACCAAACAACATATGAAGAAAATTTGACGAATATTCCAAATCATTTTTTGGATATATAAATGGCTGTCCAATAGAATATTTATATGCCATAGCTGAAATAGTAGGGATTTTAGCAACCATTCTAATGGCAGCCAACTCTCTTGCTGCTGGATTATTAATATCGAGCACATCATGATATACAGAAGAAAGAGATCCAAAGGCGCTCAGTACAATAGCCATAGGGTGGGCAGAGTGTCTAAATCCACTAATAAGATTATGTAATTGCTCATTCACCATTGTGTGATGGCAGATTTTTTGGGAAAACTCCTGCAAAGCCTTCTGATTTGGTAATTCTTGATAAAATAATAAATATACAATTTCTAGATAATGACATTTTTCTGCAAGAGGCTTGATATCATACCCACGATGTCTTAAAATCCCGACCTCGCCATCTATATAAGTAATCTTAGATTCACAGGCTGCTGTTGAGATAAATCCAGGATCATAAGTAAAGCAACCAGTCTGATTATATAGCTTGTTAATATCTATTACATCTGGACCTATTGCAGATTTATAAATAGGTAACTTAATAACCTGATTGCGTATCTTTAATTCCGCAAACTCCTGATCCTGCCGAGTATTAGACATAATGCATCCTCTCTTTATTAGCCCATAATAGTTGATGATATTACAAATTTGACAATTTTACTATTTAATATCGTTACATTAAGAACCTTTATTATGGTATATGATTATTTGCAACACTGCTATACTACTCTTTTAGTATCAACAAAATTTTTACTTGCAGCATGAAGATGAAATATCATATATTATCTTAGTTGTTATTAAAAATACATATTATGAAAAAAGTAGTTTTGCCAGAGGGATATAAACCCCAAGAGTCTGAAGAATATATGAGTGAGTTGCAATTGGAGTATTATAAGCAAAAGCTACTTGCATGGAAAGATGAATTACTGCAGGAATCCAAAGATACTCTAAAGCATCTCAAGGAAGAGAGTTGGAAAGAGCCGGATATAAATGATAGAGCTTCTCTTGAAAGCGAAACCGCGCTTGAGCTTAGGACTCGTGGTAGATATAAAAAATTACTCGATAAAATTGATGATGCATTGTCTAGAATACAAAATCATGACTACGGATATTGCGAAGAAACTGGAGAAAAGATAGGCCTCAAGAGGCTAGAAGCAAGACCCGTAGCTACTTTATGTGTTGAGGCGCAGGAAAAGCGTGAAAAATTTGAAAAAGAACATAGTATGGAATAAAATCCTTGTGCAAAATTAATATTGATTTTATGACTATCAAAATGCGCACAAGCTATTTTACTACATGTCTTGCTCATAAAGCCATGATATTCAATTATTAGATGTACTATTTTCTATTTTTGCAATCTCAATTTCTGCTCTGAGCTTGATCTCATCAAGTATAGATGCGAGCTCTATCTCTTCGAAATCTGCCTCTTGTTTTTGCAAAGTGTATTTTAGATTATGCAGATGCTCTTTTGCAAGTGTGCCAGACACTATAGACACTAATAACTCCTTTAGATAAGATAATATCTCCTTCCCTCTCAATGCTACTATATTCTTGGCCTTATCTTTGTTGATAATTTCATTGAGAGCAATCAGACTACTTGAATGTTTGATTTGGTTAATATTACTTGCGCTTTGATCTAAGTAGCTTGGTATATGAGACTGCGCTTTATTATGAATATTTATATCAAAAACCTCTGAAGAATTGACTTTTTGCTCAGATTTTTTATTATGACTTTGCCCAGTCTCTTTGCTGGAAATTCCATATATAGTCATTCATAATACGATTTATTTGGGATAAATTCTACTATTTTTAACTAATTATTTCTAGAGGAAGTGCTATGTTCGCTAATTTATCTAAGGGCCTTGTGTCAATATTCGACACATTAAGAAGTAAGGGCAGAATTACTAATGAAGATTTAGATAAAACACTACGAGAAGTAAGGCTTGCTCTTCTAGAAGCTGATGTATCTCTAGTTATCATTAAAGATTTTATCAACAAAGTGCGCCAAGAGGCAGTAGGTAAAGAAGTCATCAAATCGGTCAGCGCTGGACAAATGATAATTAAGATCATTCATGATGCATTAATAGACTTGCTAAGAGCTCCAGAGGATGAGATGGAGCTAAATCTAAGAGCCCAGCCCCCAGTAGCAATATTAATGGCCGGATTGCAAGGTAGCGGCAAAACTACTACTACGGGTAAACTTGCCTTACATCTAAAGATGCAAAAAAAACATATATTACTTGTATCTCTTGATATATATAGACCAGCAGCGCGCGAGCAACTCCAGATTATTGGAGGGAATATAGGAGTTCATACTTTAGAGATAATAGATAATGAGTCAGTAGATGAGATTTTGATACGCGCTAAAGACTATGCGACAAAAGGTAATTACGACATTGTGATCTATGATACAGCTGGTAGATTAAATATTGATGAAGAATTGATCGATGAGTTAAAATATATTAAGTCTCGCACCTCTCCATCTGAGACTTTACTCATTGTAGATAGTTTAATGGGGCAAGACGCAGTAAATATAGCTAGAGACTTTAAGGAAGCAATAGGCATTACTGGAGTCATTCTTACTAGAGCCGATGGAGATAGCAGAGGTGGTGCAGCTCTTAGTGTAAGAGCCATTACCAACGCGCCTATAAAATTCATGGGTATCGGAGAAAAGCCAGAAAATTTAGAGGTATTTCATCCAGAAAGAATTGCATCCAGGATTCTTGATATGGGAGATGTAGTATCTCTGGTAGAAAAAGCCATGGAGGTTTCTGAGTCCGAGGAGATGGCTAAAGTTACCAAAAGAATGGAAGCGGGTAAATTTGATTTTAACGATTATAAGTTACAATTAATGAATATTCAAAAAATTGGAGGCCTTACAGGTATTCTTGCAATGATGCCAGGTGTAGGAAAAATAAAAGACAAGATTAGCGCAGAGAAATTATCGGAGAAGCCTATTAAAACTCAGGTAGCTATCATTAACTCTATGACTAAAAAAGAAAGGAGATGGCCCGAAATACTCAACGCATCAAGAAAAAAGCGAATTGCAGCGGGCTCTGGCTCTACAGTCCCTGATATCAATAAGTTGATAAAACAATACATGCAAATATCTACCACTATGAAGAAGATGAAGAATATGGATAAAAAAACTTTACTCAGAAGCCTGCAAGGCATGATGTGATTATGATCTCCCAGCATAATTCACAAAATCAGGAGAAGATCAATAGAATAAAAAATCTATTATCAGATTTATCCCCAGTCCAGATAAAGGTTGAAGACGAAAGTTATAAGCATCAAGGGCACTATGAGAGTTCAGAAAATACCATTTTCCCATCTCACGTGAAGATTACTATTATTTCTGATATGTTTACAGGGGTCTCTCTAGTGCAGAGACATAAGCTTGTGAATTTTGCTCTTGCTTCTGCATTTACAGCAGGGCTACATGCAGCTCAAATAACCGCTCGGGCTCCTGACGAATAAATAATAGAATATTTCTGGTTACACAAAATGCTCATCCCCACTCTTAGATCCTATATTCACGAGGTGATTGACTTTCTTATGCCAAGTAGATGTATAGATTGCGGGGATATTATTGCATCGCCGAACTCTATGTGTATAAAATGTTGGCCCCGATATTCATTCATCGAGGACCCTTGTTGTAATATTTGCGGAAGAATGTTAGATGTTGATGTGCATGGATCAAAATCCATAGTATGTGGATTATGTATACAATCTAGACCAGATTATGATTTAGCCAGAAGTCTTTTGAAGTTTGACGATGTTTCCAAATCTATAATACATAATTTTAAGTATCGTGATAAGACCTATGTATCAAAATTTTTTGCACAATTATTGTCTAATAGATATGCTCACTTGATTAATTCAGCAAATATTGTGACTTGCGTTCCTATGCATAAATATAAAAGAATTTTTAGACTTTATAATCAATCTCAATTATTAGCTGCAGATATTGCATCAATAGCAGGTAAAAAATTTCGTCCTGATCTTATTGCCAAATTGTACAACACTAAATCCCAATCTTCACTGACAAAATCACAAAGAAAAAGTAATCTGAGCTCTAGTTTTGAGGTCTTAGAAAATTTAAAAGAAATGACCATTTTATTGGTAGATGATGTTATTACCACAGAAGCCACAATAAATACTTGCGCCAAAGCCCTGAAGAAGGCCGGGGCCCAGAAAGTATATTGTATAACGATAGCAAAAAATTATTTCTAATCTAGCGCATAAGATTCAATGAGATGCACCAACTCATCCTAAGTAAGTATGAATATTTTTTATCGCTATATTCGTCTCAAAAAATCTGTACAATTAAATTTAAATATAATAAGTTCTTGATATAATAAGGCATTGTCTTAATTTAGCGCGTAACCGTTTTATAGTTTATAGAATTACGGCAATATAGTTTAATCAGGGGAAGGCCGCTTAGGAAGCCTTCTGCTTGCACGAAGTATGTATAAGAGCAATATGTTTTTGAACTCTATTTTTACAATATATCAAATATGATCCAAGAATCATCACAGAACGCAGAACCCAAGAAAGATCAAGAAGTGTTTTTTGGGCGCAAAAAAGTGAGCCACAAAACAAAGCAGAGTCTAATCCACGATTTATTTTCTAGCGTTGCGGGTAATTATGATTGCATGAATGATTTAATGAGTATGGGGCTTCATAGAATGTGGAAGAATGAATTTTGCCTAATGCACAATAATCCAGAAGGTAATATTTTAGATATGGCGGGTGGAACAGGTGATATAGCCTCAAGATTGCACTCATTATCTCCTGATAATACAAAAATTACCTTATGCGATCTTAATCAAGATATGATTGTACAGGGCAGAAGGAAGCATTATGATAATAATATTCTAAGCATTAGTTACGTGAATGCTGCGGCAGAAAACCTTCCATTCGAGAATAATTCTTTCGATTATTATAGTGTTGCATTTGGCATCAGAAATTTCGCTAATATCAATGATAGTTTAAGTGAAGCTAGAAGAGTATTAAAACCTGGAGGGAGATTTTTGTGTCTAGAATTTTCAAAGCCCCAAAGCTTGGTTTTGTCTCAACTATATGGATTGTATTCAGGACTAGTTATTCCAAATCTCGGATCATTATTTGGAGATAGAGAATCGTACCAATATCTTGTTGATAGTATAGAGACATTTTACCCAGCAGATATATTTGCTGCATTGATCAAAGATCAAGGATTTGATGATGTGTCATATCGATATTTATCAGGAGGAATAGTAGCAATACATTCTGCATATAAAAAATGAAAATATTACACAGCCTAATCTCTCTTGTCTTTTTTCTTAGAAAAGTCTCGAGACTTGGATTATTGATATATATATCTGAGAAAACTTTTTCAAAGCAGTTATATTTTCTGAGTCTAATTTTCGCCCCCATTAAAACTCTTTTCCATTTTTCTGGTACTTCGCAATATAATTTAGCTACAAATATTGAAAAACTAGGCCCTGTCTTTGTAAAATTCGGACAAACACTTTCTACAAGGCCAGATATAATAGGAGAAGATATTGCGAGTTCTCTAAGATCTTTGCAGGATAGATTAGAGCCCTTTGATACTGTTATCGCTAAGAAGATTATTGAAAAAGAGTTAAGAAGTACTATAGAATCTGTGTTTAGTGAATTTGATGAGCAGCCTATAGCATCTGCAACTATATCGCAAGTCTACAAAGCAAAGCTAAAAAACTCTGAGATTGTGGCCGTTAAAGTGCTAAGACCCACCATCATACTATCGTATCAGAGAGACATATCGGTACTTAGATCTATTGCGCATTTAGTGAAGTTTTGTTGCACAAGTTTTAAGCATATCAAGATAATTGAGTCCGTCAAAATTTTTGAAAAAACTATGAAATCAGAGATGGATTTTAGAAACGAGGCTGCATATTGCTCTGCCATGAGGGATAATTTTATGGCAGATACAAGCGTCGTGATACCTCATATATATTGGGATTATACCACAAGTAAGATATTAGTACTGGAGTGGATTGATGGTATATCAATCTATAGTAAAGAATCTTTGATGAGCAATGGAGCGGATTTAACAGATGTACTTGCCAAACTAGCAGTTGCATTTTTTAATCAAGCATTTAGAGATGGGTTTTTTCACGCAGATTTGCACCCAGGCAATATTTTGATTACAAAGCATGGGCAAATCGCTTTTATAGATTTTGGCATTATTAGCTTTTTATCTGAAAGAGATAGGTTAGCAATGGCTGAGATATTATATTGCTTAATATGTAGAGATTATTATAGAGTGGCAGAAATTCATAGAGATATTGGTTTTGTGCCCCAGGATATAAATCTCCAAGAATTTTCTATTGTCTGTAGAATTGCCGGAGAGCCGATGGTGAATAAATCAGCTAATGCAGTCTCTGTAGGGAATTTATTAGATAGTTTGCATAAGATTACTAATGAGTTCGGTATGGAGACCCAGCCGCAACTACTGATGCTACAAAAAACTATATTAGTCCTTGAGGGTATTGGTAAAATTTTAGCGCCCGAGGTCAACATGTGGCATTTGGCAGAGCCTTGGATAAAAAAATGGGCATCAAAGAATCTAGGATTTGATGCAAAGGTCACCAGAGTTCTAAGAGAGTATTTAAGAGCCGTAATCAAGAAGAGCTAAATCTTAATCTATAATCTAGGTTTCTAGCCCACTCATCACTATTTTGATACAGAGAAGGATTACATCTAGTCTTATACTATTTCACCCTTCTTTTTGGCCATTATATTTGATTTTATTACGCACAAGGAACCCAAATAATCTATCTAATATCAGTGCTATGAATAACAAGCATTACATACAAAGCTAGTCAAGACATGATGTAATGCTTGGTTTATTCGATTTATATGATACTAACTCATATATTTTTTAAAAAGCCTGTTGACATGGTGTTTAAAACTGTATATAAAACGAGAACGCAGAACGAAAGTCTGCAGCTGTTAGAATAGTAAATGAAGACAAATTTTTAATATTTAATTATATTATCCCAACACCGTTTAATATATCAGTTCAACTGATTACAAAGACGAGTTGGATACTGCTACAGAATTAGTTCTGTATGCAGCATTGTTCTTAAACAAGAAGAAAAATAAATAATAAAGAGCATTTGGTGGATGCCTTGGCATTAGAAGGCGATGAAGGACGTAATACGCTGCGATAAGCTTCGGGGAGTTGCGAATAAACCGTGATCCGAAGATCTCCGAATGGGGAAACCCACCTATTTATAGGTATCTTTAGATGAATACATAGTCTAAAGAAGTAAACCCAGGGAATTGAAATATCTTAGTACCGGGAGCAAAGGCCATCAACCGAGAGTCCCGGAGAAGGGCCAAGCGAACGCCGACCAGGCAAGTCG
>CAYGNF010000004.1:0-46646 GCA_964351245.1 uncultured Rickettsiaceae bacterium
GTTATAAGATTATGAATAATTTTAGGTTGTGATTATGGATTTTAATATTGACTCAGTTATTTTGATTAGCTTCCTGGTGATAAATTTAATAGCTGGCCTCTTTTTTAGTAGGGGTATAAAAGATATTAAAGAATACGCTGTAGGTGATAGAAATTTTAGCACCACAACTCTTACTGCTACTATTGTTGCCACATTAATTGGGGGCGGATTTTTTTACGGCTCTATATCACAGACCTATAAGAATGGTTTATGGCATATAATGCCCCGAATTGGAGATGTTCTGACCTTGCTTCTAGTTGGTTATATTATAGTGCCTAGAATGAAGCAATTTTTAGGTAAAATTTCTGTTGCAGAAATTATGGGGGAATTATATGGAAATAAAGTACGCTTTATTACTGCTATTGCCTCAATTTTGGTATTAGTAGGATATGTTGCTGTACAAATTAAGGTCTTGATAGGATTATTTTATCATTTTTTTGGCGTTTCTAGTATTTACGCCACTTTGCTTGCTTCTATGGTAATTACTATGTATTCTACAATAGGAGGCATCAAAGCAGTTACTTTTACAGATGTAATTCAGTTTTTTACATTCGGCGTATTTGTCCCAATATTTACTATATTTGTATGGAGTATTTTTGATAATCCTTATGGTAGTATAATCGCTTCTACTGCAAGTAATCCATTATTTTCTGTAGATACTATATTTAATTTTAATGATCCTAAATTCTATGGTTGTTTTACGCTATTTTTATATTACGCTATACCGTGTCTAGAGCCCGCAGTTACACAAAGAATATTAATGGCTAAAAACGTAAATCAAGCTCGTAACGCTTTTGCATTTGCTGCCTTTATTTGCTTTATCATGGGGGGCCTCGGGTGCGTAATAGGTACTGTAATGCTTGCGCATAATCCGAATTTAAACCCTGATAGTTTAGTTACATATGTAGTAGATAATTATTCATATACAGGCTTAAAGGGCCTAACTGTAATTGGCATATTAGCTATGACAATGTCTAGCGCTGATTCTTGTATTAATGCAGCTGCAGTAACATTTGCTCATGATTTAATGAGATCATCGCGAAATGCTCTGCATCTCTCGCGTATTTTTGCTATGTTTATTGGTATATTTGCTACTATCCTGGCTTTATCTACTAATAGTCTATATGATTTACTATTGCTCACTGGTAATGTTTACATTCCTGTGGTTACTATGCCATTATTACTGGCTATTTTTGGATTTCGTACTACTCCAAGAGTGGCTCTAATAGCAATGACTGCCGGTATTACCACAGTAATAACCTTAAGGATATTTATTGAGTCACTGACCGGAGTTGATAGTATTATACCTGGAATGATTGCAAATGCAGTTGCTATGTTACTTTCCCATTATTTATTAAATGAGGATGGTGGCTGGGTAAAAAACTCAGATCAGGAAAGAGGCGCAAGCTTTGCGCAGACTTTTGCTTCACTAAAGCGCCATTTTCAGAATATGAATTTTGATTTGATATCATATAGCAAATCAAACACTCCAAACCCTGAGATATCTGTTGTTTATAGTATCTTTAGCGCCATATCACTTGCAATTGTTACTCTTTCTATTGACAGAGCGGTATATGCTCAATATTTCCAGTTAATCAATATTTTGATAGCTATTTCATTTTCTATGACAACTATCTTAATTTGCCAAGGATTATGGAATAGTGATTTTAGAGAAAAATATATAGGCATTATATGGGTCATTTCTATCTTTACTATTTCAGCCTTTATAAGTAGCTTTTTAGTTTTAGTAAGCAATTTTAATAGTATCGCCTTTGCTACTTTAATTCTTAATCTAGCCATGATAGGAATTTTGCTCAGATGGCTTCCTACATTAATCATCATTACTTCAGGCTTTATTTGCTCATTTATTTTTTATCACCAAGCTATTGGAGTAATACATATTTCTACAGAGCCAGCAGATCTAAGATTTAAAATGATCTACATGTTATTTATGATTAGCGCAGTGCTCATAGCTTTCTTTAAGCCAAAGGAGCAATATCAAGATCTTACTGAGGAAAGTAATTTATTTTTATCTGATAAGGTGAGTGATCAAAAGATAGAATTGACTAAATTATATGGACTTAAAAATGAGTTTTTGAGAAATCTAGAACATGAAGCTCATACCCCAATTACAGGTATTACAAGTATGGGGCAAGTGCTATGGGAAAATTATGATAAACTAAGCGACTTACAGAAGCGTCAGGCCGCAGCAGAGATTGCAAAAAGCTCCGAGAGATTAACTAGTTTAGTAGATAATTTGATAGATTTATCTAAACTTCAAAACCTCAAGTATGAGCTAAACAAAACCTCAGTAGATCTCACTAGCCTTGTATATAACAGATTAGAAATCTGTAAAAAATTATATATCCAAAAAGAGAAGCGCCAAAACCTCACTTTCGATTTAAAGATAGAAGAAAAATTAAAGACATTATGTGATGAATATTATATTGCGCGTACTATTGATAATATCATCATTAATGCGATTCAATACTCCAAAGAAGGTAATATTACTCTAACACTTCGTAAAACAAAATCAGGAGATGGGGTTGAGTTTAGGGTAAAGGATGAAGGTATAGGAATATCACAAAATGAGATATTTGATGTATTTGGTGCTTTTGTTACTAGCTCTAAAACCAAAACTCCGAGCGGAGGAAGAGGTATAGGCCTTGCTTTGTGCAAGAAAGTAATTGAGCTGCACGAAGGCAAAATTTGGGTAGAACCAAATCAGACAAAAGGAGTAACTTTTATATTCACCTTACCTGATGAGCTTTAATGAAGTATCACCCTACTCCTTTAAGGCGCTAAAGGCTTTGCGGATTAGTCAGCCCTTCTGAGTCTAGAAGTTCGCGAAGTTAAAGTCCAAATAATCTAATGGCTACCGGTAAAAATTAATCATTATAAATTTTTTGTTAGTAGTATTATAGCTTAATATATAGTTGACTTTCAAGGTTACTACAATTATAAAATGAGTCATGAAAATTTTCAATATAATGCTAAGCAAAGATCTTGGAGGCATTCAGCAGGCTTTTATTAATTATAGTCAATTAATTAGAATGATAGGGTGTGAGCCTGTCCATATTATTTCAGAGCGTGCAAAAATTGCTCATCAAGTTCAAGGTTCCTCATTTAAAGTACCTAATCTGTTTATTTTTGATCTTGTCTCAATTTTCAAAATTAGAGCACTGATCAATAAAATGAGACCAAATATTATAATTGCTCATGGCAATAGAGCAATAAGCTTTTCCTATTTTGCATCAAAATTTCTTGGAGCAAGGCCAAAAATTATTGGAGTTGCTCATAATTACTCATATAAGCATTTACCCAAATGTGATTATATATTCTGTATCACTAAGGCAATGAAAGATTTTATGATCAATAAGGGAATTGCAGAAGAGAAGTTATTGCATTTTCCAAATGCTATTGATGTAGGGGAGGTTGAGTATAAAGCAAGAAAACCCATGACTCGCAGGTGCACTATTGGAACCATCGGGCGATTCGTCCCGAAGAAAGGCATTGATGTGCTCATTAAAGCTATGCTTAGTTTGAAGAATAGAGGATATGATGTTGAGCTTATTATAGGAGGAGATGGTCCCGAATTACCCTATCTAAAAACATTAGCTGCTAGTCTGAATTTATCTAACTCTATTTCGTTTAAAGGATGGATTGCAGATCCAGGCCAATTTTTTAAGGAAATGGATATTTTTTGTCTCCCCTCATTAGAGGAGCCCTTTGGCATCATTGTTATTGAGGCCATGATTAACGGAGTACCGGTAATTGCTACCAAAGCCCATGGACCTCTTGAGATCATTGAACATACTATTGATGGATTACTTGTAGATATAGCATCTCCAGATCAAATAGCTGAAGCTGTAATACGATATATTAGCGACCCCATACTTGTTCAATCTTGCGTTGAGCGTTCGTATAACAAAGTAAAAAACCATTATAGCATAGAAGTATCAAGTACATTGCTAGCAAACCACCTAAAACATATTAATAATTCACTATGACATTTGCAATTTCTCGCATATCCAATCAAATGCCGATTGTTACATACCATATGCCAAGCTTTCTTACTGTATCTATAAATTATATTGTTGGCGTAGGCAGTAGATACGAAGCACCTAGTCAGGAAGGCTTATCACATTTTTTAGAGCACATGGCATTCAAGGGCACTAGATCAAGAACTGCAGCGAAAATTGCTCAGGAATTTGATGAAATAGGTGGACAATTTAATGCATATACATCTAAAGAACATACAGTGTATCATGCGAAAGTATTAGATATACATCTAGAAAAAGCCCTGGTAATACTGGCTGATATTATCATGAATTCTACATATCATGATGATGAGATCAAGAAAGAATATGGAGTAATATGTCAAGAAATTGCACAAACATACGATAATCCTGACGATTTATGCTACGAGAATCTAGTATCTTCTGCCTTTCCAAACCAACCTCTTGGTAAGTCAATACTCGGCACAGAAGAATCTATTGCAAAATTTACCTCTGCGAGCTTTTTCGAGTTTATATCAGAGTTTTATACAAGTCAGAACTCACTACTGTCAATTGCCGGTAATATCAAGTTAGCAAATTTAGGATCTCTGTGTGAGAGATTATTTGGTCATATGCCTAATAATTCATCTAAAAAATACGCTTCTTCATATTATTCTTCGGGCACTGAGTGTATTCAGAAAGATCTCGAGCAAACAACATTATTTCTTGGGTTTCATAGTGCTTCTTATTTAGATATTAGCGCATTCTATCACACTCAGATGCTCTCTTTAATATTTGGCGGAGGATTATCTTCGAGGTTGTTTCAATCTATTAGGGAGGATCAGGGTCTTGCATATTCTGTTGGATCATTCAATTCTTCCTATGCTGATAATGGATTATTCAGTCTATATGCATCTTGCAATCATGATAAACTAAAGCAAGTTCTAAATAGTATGATAGATCAAATTCATAAAGTCATAGATCATGTATCTGATTCAGAAGTATCAAGAGCAAAAAATCAAATAAAATCTCTGCTTTTGATGTCAGAGGAAAAAACTGGGTATAAAGCCTATGAATGCGGCAAAAACTACCTTATATTCGGCAGAGAAATTACGGTGCAAGAAGTTTTAGAGCGGGTAGATGCAGTATCTACTTCTGATATTATGGGCATTGCTAGCTCAATTTTTTCTACAAATCCATCTTTTTCTTGCGCCAGTGCAAGCGTGATAGACATTTCGGCTCATGACATTAAGTCAAAAATATGAAAGATATATCGGTGATTATCGTCACTTATTACACAACTTCAGTTTTATTTCGATCAATTTCATCATGCATGATGATGAAAGGAATAAAAGAAGTTATAGTAATAAACAACGGTAATCCGGAGGAGTATCTAAGTAAATTGCAGGAAATGCAGAGTAAGAATGAGATTAGTTTAGTTGATGGTCATGGTAATGTGGGTTTTGCAAAAGCATGCAATATAGGAGCTGCAAAAGCAACGGGTCAATATTTGATGTTTATAAATCCCGATTGTTATACTGATGACAAAGATTTTGCTCTCAAGCTTAGAGAGGCAATAGAGAGTAATACTAAGTATTGGTTTGCAACCTCATTGATTCTTAACCCCGATGGCACAGTACAAAAAACCTGCCGTAGAAATTTAATGACTCTGATTAATGCAATTTCTCAGAGTCTTGCGTTAAATAAAATAGGAGCAAGTATAATAGATAGAGATATAAAAGAAATAGCGTCATTGCAATATATATCAGAAATTGAAGCTTTTTCTGGAGCATTATTCTTTTGCCATCAATCAAAATTTCATAAGGTAGGAGGCTTAAGTGAGGAATATTTTCTACATGTAGAAGATATGGATTTATGTATGAAGATATGGAAAGCCGGAGGGAGGATATGTTTTGTGAAGAATGCAGTAATATATCATAAGTTAAGCACAAGCCTCACGACCAGTAAATTTTTGGAGTTACACAAAGCTCGTGGCTTTATAATTTATTTTCAAAAATTTTTTGCGATTTCAAAGCTTCCTATATTAAAGCAGGTTATACAGCTTGCAGTGTGGGCTCGTTTTTATCTTAAAACTTGGAATAAAGAGCATGCTCGGAAATAATCTCAAAAGAACTATAGAAGTCACAGAGGGAAGATCCTTAAAGATTCAGGAAATATTTTTGACTATACAAGGAGAGGGGCCTTATGCTGGCAGAGGCGCTGTCTTTGTTCGCCTAGGTGGATGTAATCTTGCGTGCAAGTTCTGTGATACAGAATTTGATTCTTTTGTAGAATATTCTGTAGAGGATATAATAGAGAATGTAAAAAAATTATCTAGTCATAACGCTGTGAATTTAGTGGTCATTAGCGGAGGCGAGCCATTTAGACAATCAATCAATAAGCTTTGTGAGGAGTTATTGAATGCAAATTTTCAAATTCAAATCGAAAGTAATGGTACTTTGTATCAGAAAATCCCCCAGCAGGTAGAGATAGTATGTTCACCAAAGTCAGTAGATGGGAAGTATTACAAAATTAGACCCGAGCTTATTTCTCATATTATAGCATATAAATTTTTAGTTTCTGCGAATTTATCTGGATATACAAGTGTCCCAGAGTGGGATTTTATAGATGCGCCAATATATGTACAGCCTATTAATCAGTATTCTGAGGAGCTAAATACCCAAAATAATATTCTGGCTGTTGATATCGCAATCAAAAAAGGGTATATATTATCTTGTCAGATTCATAAAATGATAGGAGTAAAATGATAAAAAAAGCCGTTGTTTTAGTTAGTGGAGGACTTGATTCAGTTACTGTACTTTCGATTGCTAAAAGTGCAGGATTTCAGGTTTATCCAATCAGTTTTCTGTATTCGCAGCGTAATAAACTTGAATTGCAAAAAGCAGCAAAATCATTACAGGCTCTAGATATACAGGAGCATAAAATCATAGAAATTGATCTTAGTGTTTTTGGCAAATCTGCTCTAACTGATCATGCAATCAATGTACCTCAATATAATAATGCCTCTGAGATAACTCCAGAAATTCCGGTTACATATGTTCCTGGGAGAAATACTATTTTTCTAAGTATTGCATCAGCTTATGCTGAGACTTTGGGTGCTTTTGATGTTTTTATTGGCGCTCATGCACTAGATAGCGGTAATTATCCTGATTGTACTAAGGAATTTCTTGAAAGCTACGAAAAGACTGTTAATCTGGGATTAGGGTTTACTAAAACTAGTAATCTGA
Organism: uncultured Rickettsiaceae bacterium; assembly: GCA_964351245.1. Lineage (GTDB taxonomy): Bacteria > Pseudomonadota > Alphaproteobacteria > Rickettsiales > Rickettsiaceae > JANRKH01. Next base: position 7,286 of record CAYGNF010000004.1, read on the forward strand.
GAATAAGAGCACCTTTAATTGATATGACCAAGTCCGAAATTATTAAGCTAGGATTATCTCTAGGAGTAGATTATTCCAATACTATATCTTGTTATGCGCCATCAATAGACGAAAAATCTTGCGGTAAATGCCTTGCTTGCGCTATAAGACAGGAAGGTTTTAGGCAAGTTGGTGTAAAAGACCCTGCTATTTATATATGAGTATTATGTTTGAAGAGTTTCCTGTCTTCAGTCTAGGTGAGTATAGATTACGTGAAATCGATCCTAAAATAGATGCTGATCTTTTTTATAAATACGTAACTCAAGATGAAGTATGCAGCTTTATAGGTCAAGATAGCGTTCCCAAAACTACTCAGCAAGCATACATAGAATTACAATACTGGTCTAATCTCTTCTACTACAAAAGAAGTTACTATTGGGCCCTATCGAACGCAAGAAATGAAATTATAGGTACAGCGGGTTTTAATAATATTAGCATTCAGCATGAAAGGGCCGAGCTCAGTTACGACTTGAACAAGGATTATTGGGGTAATGGGTTAATGACCAATTCTCTTGTGAAAATTTTAGACTTTGCTTTTAATTCATTGAATATTGTAAGAATACAAGCTACCGTAGGTCAGCACAACACAAGATCCATCAAACTTTTAGAAAATTTAAATTTTAAAAGAGAAGGAGAACTTGCATGTTATGAAAAATTAAAGGGACAACATTACGATTTTTACATGTATGCAATCACAACAAAAGACTGAGCCTTATCAAGTAGTGGCTATTTCGAGCAATGTAGAAGTGCGAGTAAGAGCATTTTACGCCTCCGAGCTTTCAAGTGATACGATTAATAGCCATGTATTTATTTATAAAATCAAAATATCTAACCACTCAGAAGATGATATAAAGCTACTTGCAAGGGAATGGCATGTAATCCAAGAAGATGGGTTTTCTGAGGTTGTAAGGGGTGAAGGAGTAATAGGAAAGCAGCCCATAATAAAAAGCGGAGGCTTATTTGAGTACGCAAGTCAGGCTGTTTTATTTACTACATCGGGCGTTATGTATGGTACTTTTTTTTGCCTCAATCTTCAAAACTGGAAAAATTTAGAAGTTACAATACCAGCATTTTCTTTAGATAAAGATTTAGTACTGCATCTACATTAGTTTTGAAATGCAAATTTAAATAATTTAATAGTGATCCATTCACACCTATATATTTTTTTCTAAAATGGATATTATTGCATATTCTCTATCTTGGTTTTCTGTGAATCTTATAACATCGTCTTTTGATAGTGAGCGGAGTTGATACATAAACTGATCTATAGAGATTAGTGGGCATAATAACAACACGATCTTCTTCTATTAGTAGCACTTCTCCTATTTCCGTCTTTTGGATTTGCGTTTTATTTGCTATACTATATGCGTTAGAGTTGATAAAAACATTCAATTTTGGTGGAGCAATAAGAGATTTTGTAAGCCTCATAATAAACTCTTTGGTATTTCCATGTTACAAAATAAACATATCATCAGAGCATCTTTTATAGCACTTTTTCTTGCTATACTAAGCTCAATAATGTTTTATAGATATTTTACGCTTAAGAATATAGTCCTGGAGACAACCATCAAAGACAATTATAAAATATATTCTAGTTTTATTCATGATGTCTGCGCTAAGTCATCTAATTTGAATTTACTAACAAAATCAGATGAAATAGCCACCTTACTGAATAATGAGAATTTTAAAGATTTTGCACAAATGTCTTTGAATCTTTTTGCTGAGCAAAGCAAGATAAAAATCTCCATTCTTACTCCAAATCATTTTGCTGTTATATCTTCTACTGATCAATCTATTGGTCACCATCCCGCCAGCTTTATCAACAGTATAATAGAATATTGGGGAGATTATTTTTTGGGTGTATTAAGTAAACAAGAAATCACTCATCTTGTGCAATCTGGCAAAGCTACTCATAATATAATACTCAAAAAAATAGATTCTATGCCTGATAAAATAGCATTTATAGAATCATATTACCCTATATTAAATTACGATCAAAATTCATCACAAAGCGTTGGAATGCTCTATGTAGTTAGCAATATATCTGATGAATGGCATAAGATTAGATTTTTTGAAAAACGAGTATCTATCTTTTTGCTAGCGGTATTTGCAGCATTTTTTGGAGTGATTATTTTTAACACTCATCATGCCCAAAGAATTATAGATAAACAAGTAGAAACTCATAAATTCTTAGAAGAAGCGAGGATCAAAGCAGAGCTTGAAAGTTCTGCAAAAACACAATTTTTAGCAAATATTAGTCATGAATTGAGAACTCCTTTGCATGCCATTATAGGATTCTCAGAGGTAATCATAAGGGAATCTTACGGCAAGTTACAACCCACACAATATCTTGAATATGTTAATGACATTAATAATTCGGGTAAACATCTTTTAAGTGTAATTAATGATATTTTGGATTTTTCCAGCGCCTCAGCCGATAGACTGAAGGTTGATATCATTGACGTAGATTTAATAAAACTTGCATCATCTAGCCTCAGATTTGTTAAACCACGAGCCGATCTTGCTAAAATCAAGCTAATAGAAAGATTTCCCAACCAGCATATTGTGATTAAAGCAGATCCCAAGAGATTGAAGCAGGCCCTGTTAAATCTTCTATCAAATGCAGTCAAATTTACTTCAAGTAATGGCCAAGTTATTCTAGAAATTGTGCATAGACCCCATGATCATACTATTAAGATTAATGTGGTTGATACAGGCATAGGCATGGAAGAAAAAGATATACCGAAGGCGCTTTCAACTTTTGTGCAAGTGGATAATAAATTCAATAGAAAATTTGAAGGTACCGGACTTGGTTTGCCATTAACTAAAAAGCTTGTGGAATTAATGGAGGGTAAGTTTGAAATCCGCAGTAAGCCAGATATCGGTACAACAGTGACATTAACTTTTAAGGAGGAAAAAATCTAATATGATAGAATGGATAGTATTAGCATTGGTATCAATAGCTAGCTTTATTTTTGAGATACGCAATCAAGATCCTGATAAAAAACTACTCGGTATTAAAATCATTACCTTTTATAATATCGGTAATATCATTATCGTTATGTTATTTGGATTATATATATACTATTTTTATGGTACGGATAGATCATCTGAATTTTTTAGTGGCTTTGTTATAGAAAAAATGCTTTCGGTCGATAACATAGTAGTTATAAAGATGATTTTTTCTAATTTTTCTATACCTCAGCAATATTATAGCTTTTTACTTCTTTGTTCAATTCTTGGCATAATTTTCCTCAGAATTATATTAATTTATTTTGGGCTAAGTGTAATTGCCCAATTTGAATGGATGATGTATGTGCTAGGTATAATTCTTATACTGACTGGAATTAAAATGTGGACATCTAGCATGAAAGTTGCAGATAAAAAAGGCAAGAGTAGTATGTTATTATTTTTGGAAAAATATTTACCAATAGAGCCAAATCTTACAGGAGGTCAGTTGCTATCGTATAAAAAACTTCATGATGGCAGGCAAAAGATTTATGTATCGCGATTGCTTGTTTGCTTTATTGCATTGATGTTTTTTGACCTTGTCTTTGCAATAGATAGTGTAGCAGGTATATTATCAATTTCTCAGGACCTATACGTGATATATACTAGCAATATATTATCAATTTTAGGGCTCAGATATCTCTATTACATAGTTTCTGATATAGTGCATAAATACGAATATATACATTATTCTATGTCTGCTATACTCATATATATAGGAATAAAACCATTCTTGCATAATATTTTAGGCATACACCTTCCTGCTTTTGTTTCTTTGATTATAGTATCTGTTATTCTATTAATGGGGATAATATACTCCAAGGCTCAGCAAAACAATGCGCAAGGGTAGTATTTAATGATCAAAACCCATCTACTGGACGCCACTCTATTTAATATAGATTTTTGGATAGCTGCCACTAAATTTATATATCAGATTTGCCTAAAAATTTGATATTACAAAATACTATTGAGAGTATTATTCTTTTGGAATAGGGATGTTAGCTTTCAAAAATGCTTCGGTCACCCTTGTGGCGAGCTCAGTTTGAAAGTCTTTTTCTAGAGAGGCATCTATAGTATATGCACTGACAGTAAGCCTCAGACATAAAATGTTGATCACCCATTCTTGCGCGACTATTATTTTAATTGGCTCATTTAAGTATGCATAATTACTTGTTTGTACTATTTCTAAGATAATTTGCCTAGCAAGATTGATATCAGCATTTAAAGCAATATAAAAACTGGTGATAACGTTAATGTGGATTTGCCCCTTGGTGGCACATAAAACATAATCATGAAGAAAATTCTGATTAGGAATAGTGATAATATTGTCATCAAGATTTTGTACCTTAATTGATCTAAGGCCTATATGTTTAATTTCTCCGTATATATTCTTGAATAATATTCTATCTCCTACCTGAAAGGGAGGATCTATAATAATGGAGATACCAGAAATTATTGATGCTACTAAATCCTTGATAGCAAGACCAGATGCTACTGTAATACTTCCTAATGCAGCTATTAAAAACTCGCGTGGAGGCTTGAATATTATATAAAAAATATAAAAGCTTCCAAATATATTTAGACAAAATGTTAGTATAGTCGCGACTTGAAAAATTAAAGTTTTTCTAGTAGGTATATGTTTGTATAGTTTGTCTGATATATTTTTGATTATTTTCGATATAAAAAGTAGGCATAATATGCCCAATACTATAAGTATGATTTTGTCGATTTTAAAAAAATATGGCAGAATCACTAAATAGTCTATTGATGGATCGTTAGTGGACATAGTTTTTACTTTTTAAGATTCTAATAATATTCTCAGAATATTCAGGATTAAGTTGGTAGTTTTTCTCTTGATCCACCATGAGTACTCCTTTTTTCAAGCAAAAATTCAATATAGCAAATAAAGTATCTTCCGCTAATTTTGTAGTGAGTTTGATATGCTCTAGAGATAAGAATTCATGGCGCACTATAGATATACAGACTAATAAAAAATCATTACCGACATCCAATATTTTGCTTATATGTAATTCCGGAGGCAAGGCAACATGCAATTCTCTGGACCCATTATATCTCAGGGAGCTTAACCACAATGTAGCAGCGCGCTTAGGGTTTCCTCCGGATTGCTCCCATAGTAACCTAAAAAACTTACTAGTCATATAATCAAACGTATCTTGTAAATGCTTTTTTTCTAGATCGAAAAAAATATTATCATAAGATAATTCATACCCTGTCTCTTTGTGCCTTGTCATTATCAATAGCTCTAAATCTTGAGGCGACCAAGTCTCTAATCTGATGCGCACATCAAAGCATTGACTGCAAGATAGCACTTTGCTCACATAATTCCAAGCGTAGTTGTTAAATGTTGTCACCCAAAAAATATTCTCAATATTAACACTAATAATATCTATTAATAATTTTACACACGAAAATTGTCCAGGAGAGGATAAAAAGAGATTATGCGCATTATCAATACAAATTACTATTTTTTCATTTTTATGACTCCAGTATTTTATTAGAGACTCTATATTCTCACCCTCGCCGCCTAAGATAGATTTAAGTTTATCGAGCAATATATGAGTATCTAAAGTTTTTTTGTCAAAATTTATACGATGTATGGTTTTCCCAGAAAAAAATTGGCATATAGAGTCCATCAGAGTAGACTTGCCACTACCATAAGGCCCTGAAGCCATTATAGATCTAGTGGTAGTTTTGCCCTCTAGCCATTGCTGTATCATCATCCTGCAATCTATAAATTCTTTTGGCTCAATAAAAAAATTTGATTTACTATCTTTATTCTCGAATTTTTCTATATATTTGATAGGTAGAGGCCTTATAAGCTCCTCTTGAGTATTTAAAGCTGATTTTTTTGCTCTGGCAAGGAAGAGCTGCGCAGAGATTTTTTTAGAAAAATCAAATTGCTCTAGCCATATTTGTATAAAAGACATAAGCAATTTTATAATGATTAAAAGAAACACCATTCCGCATACTACTGGCGCGTAGACTCTATAAAAATGGGGTCTAAAAAAATTATACACCCTCGATGAGAATTTTTTGCTAAGGTAGGTAAAAATCTCAACTCGCCAATGATCAATAATATATATGCCATATAAAATTCCTATAAATACAAATCCTATATGATATATTCTATATATTATAGCTTCTCCAACAATAGCCTCAATAGTATGAAGCACTATCATATTTATAAATATAAATCTGTATGTATATGTTAAGTGATTAAGTAACTTAGTTTGCTTAACATAATTGCCGCTAATGTAGTTGCTAGTCTTGAATTTAGTGATCGTATAGCTCGTGATGAGCACAAAAAATCTAAAGATCAGATAGTATCTGATATAAGGAATAAACTCAGCAATTTCCCATAGAGATGTGGTCTTGAGGATTTTTTGTACCAAAAAAAGACTGATTTGTAATATGAATAATGGAATAGATTTGTAGAATATACTAGATAAATATTGTCTAATCCAGGGGCTGTTTGATTTTTTGGAGAGTTGGAAGTAGTAATCAAAAATACTCTCGCAATAATTAGTAATATCTTTGAATGACTTGATAAACCAAAAGAGAAATACAAATAACAGGGACATTATGAACAACTGCTCAGCAATCATCAGATATCCATTAAAACCTAAGTCTAATTGTTTTTTGAGTTCTAGAATTTTAGAATAAAAATTAGCGGACCATCTAATAGGAATTATCCTAATTTCACGCCATATATCTGCTAAAATTTCATCCGAGAATTCATAAGTTGATTTATCGTAGATAGTAGTAAGACGTTGATATATTTTCGACCTCAGCTTACCAGAATACAAAAGGATTTTATTGTAATATAGAGCATTTTTATCAGACGATATATTGAAATTTCTATTAAATTGGATATAACGATTTTTCAACTCTTGATATCTAGATTCAATATTTCTGAGTTTTGAGGAATCTATCCCATCCTCTAAATTCAATGAAGGGTAAGAGAGTAAGGTAGGTAGCTCAATCTCAATATTGGAGCCCGAGAGATTCACGAAAGACCCCTCCACAAATGCACGCCATAAAGTTACAACATAATTATAATCCTCCTTCAGATTTGCGTAGTAATATAAGGACTTTCTTAGCGAGAAGTCTATAGAGTTTAGTTTTTCTAAAATGGCTTTATATCGATCTAATCTCTCTGCATAATATTTGCTCCATTTTTTTTCAGATTCACTGAGAAGATGCTCTTGATCCTCAATAGATTTTATAACATCTTGGTATTGCTGCTCAATGGAGATGAGCTGACTAAACTCTTCTGAGGCATAGGCTGAATGTGTTAGCAAAACTAGCAAAACCACCAGTAAATTTACACTAGCCTGGGATAGAAGATTATAGCAAGCTTTTGTTAAATACTTACTGTTTAAGCAATGTAGCATCTAATGTTATAGCCTCTCCTGATAAAATCATTACCTGACAAAAATATATATAATATAATGGATAGTCAGGCGCCGGAGTATATTACATATTATGATGGGCTTTTTCAAGAAAGATGTGCCCAAGTCTCCCGACTTCATATAATATGGGGCCAATTAAGATGCTTTAATGTTCCTAAAAAGTATTATCAATATTGTATTTTGATGCTCAGAAGCTCTAGGCGGGTTTTGAGGATACGCTATTTTAAATATTAATCTGGAATTGTTATTATTTGTCTCGTTCTATATATATCTTGTTACTATCTCGAAGATCTAAAGACTTTATTTTGTGACCAAATAACTTACCTTCCTTATTCAGATCAGAAAGGTATTTATATGCTTCTAAGAAGTTCTCCTGAGGCATTTTGACGTTTATATTCTCTACTAAATTCAAATCCCACCTTCTTTGGCCAAATCTCACTGCATTGACTATTTTTGCTGCAAGTCTAGGATTGGTATTTAGATTCTCTATCAGTTTGCTAGCATATATATTTGCATCTTGGCCTACAACATGTATTAGGCTTGGATATTTAGTTGATGATATATTGTTTAACACTGCCCCATCTTGATCTACTACAAATAATTCTTTATTTACTTGCCATATAGCACAAGGCTCTCTTTCTTTTATATGTAATATTATAGTACTTGGCATCTTGCGCTCTATGACCGCTGTTTTGATCCAAGGGTTTTGCTCTAAGGATTGCTGAACTTTTTTAAGGTTGATAGAAAAAATTGGGGTACCCCTATCTGCATTTAAAGTAGAGAGTATTTCTTGGCTTTGTACATTATTTTGACCAGTAATAATTACATTTTCTAATTCGAAGCCGTAATCTTGCAAAGCTTCTGATAATTTAGGTGTAAGTAAATCAGTGATGAGGTCAAATTTTTTAGTAATGACGAGCAGAATAAATCCTAGCACAAAAAAAATCTTAGCCCCAAATATAAATCTACTATAATAAATCTGGAGATTACGTTTATGCTTAATACTATGCAGCACTGGTTTTCCGCCTGTGTTTATTTATAAAAACAAGAATGTTATTATTCATAACGCGCCTCTTTTATATGCATTTGCACTAATTCATTAAAACTGATCCCACAAAAAGCTGCAATCTCTGGGCATATTGAAAGCGGAGTCATCCCAGGATGAGTATTAATCTCAAGAGCGTATATTTCTCCATCTTGTTCTGAATAAATTAATTCGACCCTAGTCATACCTCTACATCCAAATATACTATAGATTTGCTCTGAGAGTTCTATAGCTCTTCTATAAATATTTTTGGGTATGTTACAAGGAAGTATATGCCTTGTAAAGCCCTCAGTATATTTTGCTTCATAATCATAAAATCTTTTATTAATGAGCTCAATTTCAAGTATATCTATAGCCTTTCCATTGAGCACTGCTACTTGCAGCTCTCTTCCTTTTATGTATTGTTCTATTATAACGCGATTTCCAAATTGGAATATATAATCACCAAAATTAAAATTATCGCCTTCAAATATCAGATCTACTCCAATGCTAGATCCTTCTGCGACTGGTTTTATTACATATGGCCTTGGCAGAGGGTCCGAAGTTAAATTATCGCTTTCTGAGACTATCAAATCTTTGGGAACAAGTATATTATGAGCCCTCATGAGATCCTTGGACTTGATCTTATCAAAGGCTAAAGCTGATGCAAGAACCCCCGAATGAGTATATGGTATTCTTAGAATATTTAATAATGCCGGAACGCATCCGTCTTCTCCATATGTGCCATGTAAACAGTTAAAGACAATATCGGGATTTATACTTTGTATCACTGAAGATAAATCTGCCCCCATATCAATTTCTGTTAATTTATAACCAAGTTCGATTAACGCCTTACTTACTCCCCGTGCAGAAATCAAGGATACTTCTCTTTCTGCAGACATTCCTCCTACAAGTATTGCCACATGAGTATGGCCTTTATCTGATAAGATTCTAACATCTGATCTTGCTCTATATTGAGTTTTTTTATTCACTATGTTTACCTACTATTTTAATTTCCCAGTTTAAATTTATATCCCGGGTTTCCTTCACTTTTTTTCTTGCCATCTCTCCTAAATCTTCTAGATCTTTAGAGGTTGCATTGCCAGTATTAATCAAAAAATTACAATGTAGCTTAGAAAATTGCGCGCCTCCTATAGCAAAACCACGCAAACCTACTTCTTCAATCAATTTCCACGCTGAGTAAGTAGCAGGATTTGCAAAAGTACTTCCGCTGGTTTTTTCTGTAATAGGTTGAGACTCTGCCCTGAGTTTTATTATTTTATCCATTTTGGCTTTAATTATTTCTCTGGTGCTTCTTTGGCCCCCGAGCCTTGCCTCAAGAAAAATAAGATCTTCTTGCAAATTGCATTTTCTATATCCAAACAAATTATCATCTATCATGAATTCGCAAATTTCTCCACTTGGCTTTACTGCTTTGATAGTTTTTACTATATATTTAAACTCGGATCCATAGCTGCCTGCATTCATCCTAATTCCCCCTCCAATTGTTCCAGGTATGCCGATTAAAAACTCAAAATTCGCAATATTGTTTTGTATGGCAAATTGTGCAACGCTTGAGTTCAATGCTCCCGCGCCTACAATAATATCATTATCTTGAAGGCGAATATTAGCAAAGTTTCTGCCTAATTTTATAACAACGCCCTCAATGCCACCATCTCTTATTATAGTATTTGAGCAATTGCCTATGATTAATATAGGAATTTCTCTATCAATATTTTGGAGAAACGAGATAAGATCTGCAGTATCAAGAGGCTTAAAAAACACCTGAGCATTGCCACCAGTTTTAAACCAGGTCAGATGACTGAGATTGTAGTTTAGCCTATATTCTCCTCGTATTTTTGGTAAAACTTCAGCTCTCATCCGACTCCTTATTGAGAATATTAGGCACCTCGTTTGCCCATTTTGTTATATTACCCGCTCCCATAAAAAGAACCATATCATTACTAGAGACTATATTTTTTATAATTGCAGGTAATTCTTCTGGATGTTCGAATGTTTCTACGCATTTTTGTGAATATTTACCTATAATAGCCTTCTGAAGTTTTATGTGATTATAATCCTCGATAGGATGCTCTCCTGCGCTATATACTGGAGCTATGTATAGATAATCTGAATCCCTAAAACATTCTACAAAATCTTTGAATAAAATTGATAATCTTGAGTATTTATGGGGCTGAAATATAGCTATGATTTTCCCCCCTCTTTCTTTTTGGACGATTTGTGCAGTAGCAAGTGTCGCCTTAATTTCAGCAGGATGATGAGCATAGTCATCTATGAATATATTATTTTTATACTGCCCAGTTCTAGTGAATCTTCTGCGAACCCCCTTGAATTGCATCAATCCTTCTTTGACGGCTCTTACACCAAAATCAAGCTCCACAGCTATTCCAATGGCAGAAAGACAATTTAGAATATTATGCTCTCCGGGTATAGAAAGATATAGATCTTTGATCGAGTAATAAATACCACTATGAGGAAAGTTAACATCTACATCAAATTTTGAACCATCAATCCCCATCCGTATATTTATGGCTCTTACATTAACATCCTCGGATTTTATGCCATAGGTTATCACTTTCCGCTCTATGATCTCTGATGCTAGCTTTTTGGTCACTGGGTGATCTGCGCATAATACTCCAAAACCATAAAAAGGTAGGTTTTTTATAAAGTTCTTAAAAGCCGTGTAAAGAGTTTCAAAATCTTGATAAAAATCCATATGCTCTGGATCTATATTGGTAATCACCGCTATTGAAGACGGGATTTTGATAAAAGTAGCATCTGCTTCATCTGCCTCTACGATTAAATACTTACCCTCTCCAACATATGCATTAGTTGATTTATGATTTATAATGCCTCCATTTATTACCGTAGGAGCCAGGCCCGCAGCCTCAAATACAGAGGCAACTATTGAGGTGGTAGATGTTTTACCGTGAGATCCAGAGATGCTGATGCAAGTTTTCATACGCATTATCTCTGCGAGCATCTCTGATCTTCTAATGATAGGTATTTGCCTCAAGAGAGCTTCTTGATACTCAGGATTATCTTCCTTTATTATAGTAGAAATAATAATATAATTTGCATTTGTAATATTTATGGGATCATGCCCATGATATACTTTCATGCCTAAGCTTTGAAGTCTTACAGTGTTTTCATTGATCACTATATCGGAACCTTGTACATAGTACCCTAGATTCATTAATATTTCAGCAATTCCGCTCATACCAATTCCGCCTATGCCCACAATATGGAATCTAGACGATGTCCTAGAATTGGCCAAATTTATTAAATTTTGCATTTCTATAATCTTTTGGCGAATATTACACAGAAAAATATTAAAGCGCAATATTTGCTTCTATATTGATAAATCATTGGTAATTATCGGGGTTGATTTATGTTATTAGATTGCGGTGTATAAATTACCTAAGTGCATTTTTATCAAAACATCACTCACTATTCTTATATGCAAGAGATTCATATTCTCTTGATAGTGATATTACTGAGTAAATCCATATCGCACACACAACGATAAAAACTACCATCAAATATATACTAATAGATTCAAATGTAGCATATGGAAAAATAAAAAATATTGCTGATTGAATAAATGCGCTGGCGGACTTGCCAAGCTTGATTCCTATACTATCTACCGCAGCTTTACCTCTAGTTTTTAATTCATTATTAAGAGGCACATAAGCCATCTCTTTCGTAGAATCAAATAAAGTATATTTTGTAGACTTAGTGACTACATTTTGAATTGCTCCGAACACAATCGCAAGCATTATTGGGTCATACCCTATTAATATGCATATATATGTAAGAAGATCTGATTGAAAATTCGCAGAATAGTAAAACATCACGCCCGTTATAAGCATAGCACTTGGAGTGATAATAGATGCAGCAAACCACCCAAGAAATCTTACGATACCAGACCCAATAAGTACAAAAGCTACAGTCAATATACCGGTCATGCGTAAATAACTGCCAACAAATGCTAAATTATCTTCAGTAGAGCTATATACTTTTGATATCATTTTTTTCCATGGTCCTTCAACTAAGTTAATGGACAGTCCATAAGAGGTCAGCATAATTGCTATGAGTAATATATATCTTGATGAAGCAACAAGCCTTACACTATCTATTACTCCCATTTTTTTCTTGGGCGATGTAGAGAACCTGACGATATCATTACCTCTGACTTCGAGTATATATTTGTTCATCAAGTAAAATATTAATAATGACATTAATGCAAATACTATTACTACAAACATTATAAACTGCAGAGAAGCTACAGTAGCAGTCGTACCAATACCAAATCTAGTATATAAAAATTTCCCTATTTCTGTCTGCGCAACCAGTAATGACCCAGATATGTACAAACCAGTTTGGCCGAATAGAGCAAACATTGGATAAAATCTTTTAGATTCATCTACTGTAGTGATGCTATTAATAAACTGCCAGAATAATACAGAATAGGCAGCATTGGGCCATAGTTCTGCTATCACATAAAATAAAGAATACCCCCAATTTGCACCCAATAAAATAAACCACTTGAAATTAGGATATGCTTCTATGATTATATTTGCAGATTCTTTGGAAAGGTGAATATACTCACTATACGGAAAAACTATACACCCAAAAAACATAAAGCAAATCAAGAATGATGATATTACTATATAGAATAGAGTCTCAGGTTTAAAGCGATTGACCATTTGTACATATAGTACTGCATACAGCAATGCGGCAGGCATTACTCCCCAAAATTTTAAAAAAGATACAGATTCCGGTCCGATCATAGTATTGACTACACTATCCTTTGTAGCTCTTATCACATTTTGTATAAATAAAATACAAAACATCAAGGCCGTGATGCTAAAAAACTTAGGGAGTTCATGTATGTATATAGGCCATATTGTACTGAATATACTTTGTGAACTAGATTGATTTTCTACGCGTGGAGTAGAGGTGTTTTTATATAAATCTTTGGAGATATTCTGTGCGAAAATTTGGGTCATAAAACTAACCAATTTAATTGATGCTTGGCCAGGATTGAGAAATACTAGAAGATGCTTAATATGTCAATAGAGAAAATCAATATGTAAGATTTCTATAGGAATAGTTGATAGATATTTACGTCCTTGAGTTCCCTGATATATAGAAATTAAGCCTATAGTATTACTACTTAATACATGATGCCCCCTATTATATATTATCGATCCTTAATTCTTAAATTGATTTGTTGCATCATATATATATTATTGCACAAAAGTAATTTTTTCCAAATCTGGGTCAGTGATTGTATTACTATTAGAGTTTATATGATCAATATCATACCCCTGTAGCAGTAATTCTATCTTTCGTCTAGGATTGCTTTTGCATTCTGGGTATATTTCAATCACTAATTCTTGCTCAGAAAAACAATAATGTACTGGACCCGATTCGTGTTTTTCTTTTGCCCATACACCCAGATGAGAATATAAGCTACGGGTATATTCAATATTCGAAGATCTTATAATAGGGATTATCTTTTTTGAACCATCCCTTATGTTATATAATTTAACTTTATTATATATCTCTTGATATAGAATATCTTCTAACTGTGATTCAGTATTAAATTTCGTGAACTGACTATCTTTAAACACAATTAAATCTCTTGATGGAGGCCCGGTGCAATCTCTTAAAATAATAAAGCAATTATTCATACCATAAAAATACGATCCATCTTTTAAGGCCTGAAGCTTTAGTCCTATATTTTTATAGAAGAGGCGCATCTGTCCTATATTTAATGAATTGATTAAAAATAATACGTACATAATAAATTGCCTATAGTTCACCACAAAATAAATCAGGTTTTATACCCATTCTTAGATTATAGGATCTACGTCAGAGTATATTAAATTCGTGCTGAGCTCTACCAAATTTGTTTAGATAATTAAAATAGGATTCAGTATTAGAGAGTCCTTATCCCTTTGAGATAGGTCTATAATTTTCATCATGCTTTGCTAGCACATATCTGGCTATAAATACTTTGCCGGATAAATCTAGAGTCCCAGATATTATCACGCCCTGCTCCTCTCTAAAAATAAGAGGCAGAGCTCCTTTATATCTTACAAGAATAGAATTTTTTCTATCTGTGACTTCAAACTCTATAGTATCTATATCTAAGTGCGTGATAGAGCCACTCTTTACATAACCCCCTAACTTTACTTCTTGGTATATTTTATTTTGTAATAAGGAGGTTGGGCTCATGAAGTAAGATATATTATCAGAGAGGCAAAATAATATGATACAAACACCCATACTTGCAGATAAAATAAAGCCGCCCCAAAAAAAGAGCCTTTTTTTTGTTTTGCGGTGCATAGAGAATGCTACAGATTACTTCGGTGGTTTTGAGTGTAAATAATCTTGCGTAATATAATAAACCAGCAAGCTAATACCGGTAAAGTAAACTACATAAGCCGAGATTAGATATATCGTCATAATTAGTTGCTGTTCAAAAGATTATGAAGACTTTTACCAATTTCTGCAGGGGATTTGCAAATTCTTACTCCTGCGCTCATTAAAGACTCAAATTTAGCCTCAGCAGTTCCTGATGTACCAGAGATTATAGCTCCTGCATGACCCATTCTCTTGCCCTCAGGAGCCGTCGCCCCCGCAATAAAGCTTACCATAGGTTTTTTTACTTTACTGGCTTTATAAAATTCAGCTGCCTTTTCTTCTGCATCACCACCTATCTCTCCTATCATAATGATAGATTTTGTTTCGGGGTCAGCTAGAAACATTTCAAGACAATCGATAAAATCTGTACCATTAATTGGATCACCTCCTATCCCAATGCAAGTAGATTGGCCCATGCCTACAGCCGATGTTTGTGCTACTGCTTCATAAGTAAGAGTGCCAGATCTAGATACTATACCTACATCTCCTTTTTTATGAATATGTCCTGGCATAATCCCAATTTTGCACTCATTTGGAGTAATAACTCCTGGGCAGTTTGGGCCTATTAGACGAGTTTTTGAGCCAAAGAGAGCTTTTTTTACCCTCAGCATATCTAGTACCGGTATACCTTCTGTAATACAAATCACAAGAGGTACTTCAGCATCTATGGCCTCCAATATAGAATCTGCTGCAAATGCAGGGGGTACATATATGACGCTTGCATCGGCTTTTGTACTAGACATTGCATCATATACAGTATTGAATACTGGCAAATTAAGATGTACTTGCCCGCCTTTGCCAGGAGTAACTCCTCCTACCATTTTTGTGCCATATTTTATAGCTTGCTCAGAGTGGAAGGTGCCTTGCGCGCCGGTAAACCCCTGACAAATTACTTTCGTTTCTTTGTTAATTAAGACAGACATTATATTCTCCTAAGTTATTCTTATAATAGTTTTACAGCTTCTGTTGCTTTTTGCGCAGCATCGGCAAGATCACTCGCTGATATTATATCAAGACTAGATTGCTCTAGAATAGATTGACCAAGCTCAACATTTGTGCCAGCTAGTCTTACCACAAGAGGTATTTTAAGCTCTACCTCTTGCGCAGCAGCAACTATACCTTCTGCGATAACATCACATTTCATAATACCGCCAAAAATATTCACTAGCACTGCTTTTACTCCTGGATCAGATAGGATAATTTTAAATGCTTTGCTAACTCTTGCTTTATCTGCTCCCCCTCCTACATCAAGAAAGTTTGCGGGCTCGGCTCCATAATATTTTATTATATCCATAGTAGACATTGCAAGCCCTGCTCCGTTTACCATGCAGCCTATATTACCATCCATCCTTATATAACTTAACCCGGCTTTTGTTGCCTCGAGTTCGTAAGGATCTTCTTCGTCTTCGTCTCTTAAAGCTAGAATACTTGATTGTCTAAATCCAGCATTCTCATCAAAATTGATTTTGCCATCGAGGGCAACCATGTCTCCGGCGCCTGTTTGCACAAGAGGGTTAATTTCTATTTGATTTGCATCAGACAAAACGAATGCATTATAACATGATTCTGCAATCTTAGTCATGGATTTGAAAGCGTTTCCAGTAAGCTCAAGACCAAAGGCAATTTTCCTGCCATGAAAGGCTTGAAAACCAACCGATGGATCGATTTGTACTTTTATAATTTTATGGGGATGAGTTTGGGCTATTTCTTCGATATTTACCCCCCCTTCTGTTGAAGCTATAGCAGTAATACATGAATTTTCTCTATCTAATACTAAGCTAAAATAATACTCTTTTTTAATATCGCAGCCTGACTCAATGTATATTCTCCTTACAATCTGGCCTCCTGGACCAGTTTGATGGGTGACTAAATTCATTCCATATATTTCATGGGCAATTTTTTTTGCTTCTTCTTTAGTCTTGGCGATTTTTACCCCGCCGGCTTTACCCCGCCCGCCCGCATGAATTTGAGCCTTCACCACATATACTTCGGAATCAAAATCATCTATTATTTTATCAATATCTTGTTTGTTAAATGCCACAACCCCTTTGCCAGTAGGAATGCCGTACTGCCTTAAAATGTCTTTAGCTTGGTATTCATGTATATTCATTTACTTATCTTGATTAAAAACTATATGCATAATGATACATTACTAGTGCAATATTTACAAGCCGGTAAGCATTATATTACATTGCAAAGATTCATCCTGGTGATTTTATACGATAAACCACATATTAGAAAGATGCGTAATGTATTTTCTCAGGATGATTTTTCGAATATTAAGAAGCTTGGATTTCTAGCTTCTGCTAGAGCTTTTGTGTGAAATTTAGTGATGATATAGTTTTCATGAGGCTGGTTTTTATCTCGCTCTATTATATGGAGCCCAGCTGCTTTTGCGTTCTCCATCATTGTTTCTACATAATCTTGAATATCAGAAGCAAAAATAAGCCTGCCATTTGGTTTTAAGATATTTTTGATTATTTTGAGCCTATCAATAGACCCAAATCTGCGTTTTTTCTGCTTTTGCTTTGGCCATGGATCTGGAAATAACAAATATATAATATCTATAGAGTTATTTGGTACATTATCCATTATTGCATCTACTGAATCTGGCCACACTCCTATATTAAGTACATTTTTTTTAGTAGCAAGATCTAGGCAGTTTGCTATCCCATTCATATATGGCTCAGCTCCTATAAAATAATCATCCTTATTTAAGCTAGCTTGATGTATAAAATGCTCCGACATTCCTATGCCAATTTCTAAAATAACTTGCGATTTTATATGCGCGTATTTGAGAGGATGATCCGGATCGATGATGAATTTCGGCAATTCTGAGCTTAATATCTGTTTTTTTTGATCGGATAGTCTTTTCCCTACCCTGCGAGCGAATGATTTGAGGCTAGATGTTTGCATAATGTCTATGAATTGCACGTTAATATACGCAAATTTACTTTCAAAACTGCATGAATTATGTTATCTTTCTGCGTCAATGTCAATCAAGTAAGTTGAAATATGCTAGATATACTATCAAGTGTACTGCCGGTATTTATAATAATGGTCATAGGGGCCTTTATTAAATTGAGCTGGCTTAAATCCGAAGAATTTTGGAGAGGGCTTGAATCTTTATCTTACTTCTTTTTGTTTCCTGTTATGCTTTTTAATTATATTGCTAGCTCAGATCTCAGTAGTATGCATTTAATGAAATTAATTATAGTATTGATATTAGCGACTACTATAGTATCATTTGGCTTAGTGATGCTGCAAAAAAAATACGAAGTCGATGGCAAAATTTTTACATCAATATTTCAAGGTAGTGTAAGGTACAATAGTTACATTTTTTTTGCTCTAGGAAATGCATTATACGGCTCAGCGGGCATGGAAATTATCGCAGTAATCTCGGCCTATATGATAATTTATACGAATATGTTATCTATTCTAGCTTTTACTGTATATTGCTCTGAAGATGAGTTTGGCTCTGATAATAAATCCCTAACAATGCAGTGGGAGATGTTTGCAAAAGGATTCTTGATGAATCCTTTGATAATTGCAAGCATGGTAGGATGCATTTTTAATTACATGAATATAGAAATAATCTCTAGCATTAAAAACACCCTAGATACACTATCTCGTTCAGCCCACACTATAGGCTTGCTCTGCGTTGGGGCGAGTTTAAAGTTTTATGGTATGAATATAGATAAATTTGCATTATCCATTTCTTGTATTGCAAAGTTGTTAATAATGCCTACTCTGACATTCATTATATTAAAGTTACTCGATATTCACGGAATAGAATATTCTGTTTGTATGCTATATAGCGCACTTCCTACAGCAACTAATTCGTATCTTTTGTCTAAACAGATGGGCGGAGATGTTGAAGTAATGAGCACCATTATAACAATAAGCATTATTTTATCTATTTTAACATTAGCGGTTTTTATATATAGTCTTGCTTAGCAATAAATGAACAAGGAGAAATTGATGACAGATGAGAATAAAATAGTTTCAAAAGAAGAGGCTTTGGCATTTCATAAATTATTGTCTAAGCCCGGTAAGCTTGAAATCTCTCCTACAAAACCCTTAGTGACTCAGTACGATCTTTCTCTTGCATATTCTCCAGGAGTAGCATTTCCATGTCAAGAAATTCAGAATAATCCGGATGCTATCTATGACTATACAGCAAAAGGCAATATGGTTGCAGTTATTACAAATGGAACAGCGGTTCTTGGTCTTGGAGCTTTAGGCGCTGCGGCTTCAAAGCCTGTTATGGAAGGCAAGGCGGTGTTATTCAAAAAATTTGCAGATATTGATGGGATAGATATTGAAGTTGATACAGATGATCCTGATGAGTTCATTAATGCTATCAAATATTTGGGAAGTTCTTGGGGCGGTATTAATCTTGAAGATATTAAAGCACCCGAATGTTTTATTATAGAAAAAAAGCTCCAAGAGCTTATGGATATACCGGTTTTTCATGATGATCAACATGGAACCGCAATTATTACCGCTGCAGCCATCATCAATGCACTTCATATTAATGGTAAAAATATAGAGGACGTCAGGCTAGTTTCCAATGGCTCCGGCGCTGCCGGTATTGCATGCACAGAATTGCTAGTGAAGCTGGGGATTAGTAGGGATAATTTAATAATGTGCGATAAACAAGGAGTTATATATAAAGGAAGAAGCTCGGGCATGAATCCATGGAAAGAGATATATGCCATAGATACACATATGCGTACATTAGAAGAAGCAATAGTAGGAGCTGACATATTTCTTGGTTTATCTGCAAAAGATGCAGTATCAAAAGAGATGGTAGCATCTATGGCAAAAGATCCTATCATACTTGCTATGGCAAATCCGGATCCAGAAATCTTGCCAGAAGACATAAAATCAGTAAGAAATGATGCGATAATAGCAACCGGGAGATCTGATTATAACAACCAGGTTAATAACGTAATGTGTTTTCCTTATATGTTCAGAGGAGCCCTAGATGTAAGAGCAAGGACTATAAATGAAGAAATGAAGATAGCTGCAGCAATGGCTATAGCAGATCTTGCCAGGCAGCCAGTGCCAGAAGAAGCAAGGATAGCATATAGAGGCAAGAAGATGCAATTTGGTCCTGAGTATATTATTCCAGTACCGTTTGATCCAAGATTGATATATACAATTCCCGTTGCAGTAGCAGAAGCCGCGATAAAATCAGGCGTTGCGCGAGTGAAGAATTTTGATCTGGCGAAGTATAAAATAGAGCTTAGCGGAAGGCTTGATATGGGGTCTAATTATATGAACCTCTTATATCAAAGAGTCAAGCAAGATCCCCAGAGAATTATTTTTGCAGAAGGAGAAGAGCCAGAGGTGGTGCAAGCAGCTCTTATTATAAGGGATAATAGCTATGCAAAGCCTATTCTGGTGGGCAGAATGTCAAAAATACAGCCTATATTAGAAAAATTCGGAAAAAATACTACTTTAGATGGTATAGAAGTTATTAACGCATCTACTTGCGCCAATCTCGATGATTATATAAAATTCATATATGAAAAACTCCAAAGAAAGGGTTATTTATATAGAGATTGCAGCAGACTTGTGAAATCTGATAGAAATATTTTTGCATCATGCTTGCTTGCACTTGGAAAAGCAGATTGTATGCTTACTGGTATTACTAAGCCTTATTTTTCCACTCTTGAAGATGTATTGAAAGTAATACCGCCAAAGGAAAAACATTTAATTTTTGGGTATTCTATTTTACTTACAAAGCAAAAAGAAATTATCATCTCAGATTGCAGTGTTAATGAGCTTCCAAGCGCAAGCGATCTTGCAGATATCGCTATTCAAACTGCAGATATCGCAAAAAATATGGGTTATGTTCCAAGAATCGCAATGCTAAGTTTTGCAAATTTCGGTAATCCAAACAAAGAAAAAGCGCAACGAGTAATAGAGGCTACTGATATCTTAAGGCAAAGAAATGTAGATTTTGAATTTGATGGTGAAATGTCTCCAGACGTAGCATTAAATGAATCACTAATGGAGTTGTATCCTTGTTGCAAACTTTCAAAGCCTGCAAATATTTTAATAATGCCTGCTCTTAATTCTGCTGTGATATCTACGAAATTATTCCAAGAGCTTGGGCGGGGTAAAGTAATTGGGCCTATTTTGAGCGGTCTTTCTAAGCCGGTACAAATATGCGCGGTAGAATCAAGCGCTGAGCAGATCATACATCTTGCTACATTTGCGGCTTATGAAGCTATGAGGGAAAAATCCAGTAGTAAGTAATCCAACAAAGTATCTTTCGGGCAACAAAATCATAGATCTTGCAGTTAAAATACATGTATTAATCTCCTTATTTAAAATAGTTTTTTGTTATATAAGTATATTCTAATATAATTTAAATTATATAGAGCATTCATTAAGGCAAGTTGTACGATGGCAAAAAATGGGGATGAAGATCAAGGAACCAAAGATGAACTTAGCAGTATTTTTGCAACTCTTGATTTGGGAACTCTTTCTAGTCCAGAGGCTGTGTTTCTTGAAAAAGTAAAAGAAAGAGTGCCAGAAGATCCTAACTTCCAATTACCCAATGACGAGTTTATTCTTGAGCATTTTAATGCAAGCAAAAAAGACATAATAGAAGAGCGTAAGAAGCGTGGAGGGCAAATTGCAACAAGCAAGCAGTTTTACGAAGGTCAAGATATAAGAGATTTAGTTGGTCTAAAATTACAGCAAGCAAAACTAAATAATTATTTTCTTGAGACAAGTATAAATCATGGCAATTTTAGCAAGAATATAGCTACTGCTACTCAAGAAGCTAATAAAAGAAGAGTCCCCTCTTTAATTGCATTAAATATAAAGAATAACCACTGGACAGCTATGGCAATAATGCCTGCAATAGATGATAAGCCGCCCAGGATAATATTTCAAGATTCTTTTGGTAAGGCATTAGATGCTTATACAGATATTAAGATTTTTAAAGATAATAATTATGAAATCCTAAATATCCAAGCGGGTATTCAAAAGGATCCCGCAAGAGATCAAGATGTAGATTCTTGTGGGGCATTTACCGTTGAGGCTCTGAACTTATTTGCGAACAAGCAGGATTTTAATGATCTAGATGTAGTGACAATACGGCGAGAGATAGAAAAACACAATGATGAGCATAATACAGATCAAGAATCATACAGAATAATTCATACAAACACGCTAAAAGATAGCTATAATCAAATCGCTCAAGAAACAGAGGAGATACAAGAAACACTAAGTGCGCCGGCGCCAGACTTAAATTCTTTCTTTAGCGAGTTTGTTATTAAGTCTATTAATACTGATAATGATAATACAACAACACAAGAAGCACAAAAAGATGAAAATAAACATTTTGTACGTCTGAGAAATGCGCTATTTTTATCCACCAAAGAATCTATGGCTTTCAAGGGTGTAAAGCCAGAAGCAGGGGTAAATGATGCAGGTCTTGCTGTTAAAACTTATAGCAAGATAGAATCGGGAGAAGAAAAATTAAAGGTTACATTAACAGAGATGCCCCCTATTAGCTCAGCTGCATTCACAAATATTCGTAATGTTGACGTGAATGTAGAAAAAGGGCCGGCAAAAGTCAGGTTAGTTCCTTGTGGTGCAGATGGTAAAAAACTCAAAAAATTCGGATTTGACTTGAGGTTTGATGCAAGCGGCAAACTGGGCTCATCTCAGCCAGATATCAGGCTTGCTAAATTTGATGGCGAAGTTGCATATATTGAGCAAGAGGGCTATGGGAAAATTGCACTACCATTAAACCGCGCCCAAGTGCTTGAATATCAAAAACAACTAGAGGCAAATAAACCCCAAATTAAGAGTAATATCGCCGAGGAATATAAAAAATGGCAAGATGGTCTTATAATCTCATCAAGAAATAATGTAAACACCATTAATCCTAAAGATGTCCATAGAGCGGTATTAAGAGAGTTGATTAATACTACTGATAATAATATAAAAAATAATGTAGTAATATCAGATAAGATGTCAATCAATTTGACTAATGATCAATTAGAAGCATACAGAATAATTGCCGGAGAGATCTTAAAATCAAAAGAATATGAAGCAGATCGAGAGAAAGTAATTAATCAATATGCATCAACAAAGTGCGGTCATATAACACTCCAAGAATCAGCTCAGGAAGATCAAAATCAAAAATCAGATCAAAATGCACAGGAAAATACTAAAGATCTAAATCGTCATAAAGCAATAGCTGATCTTAAAAAGGCAATTCATGAGTTTGTGGATAATCCTAGCGAACATACTCAAGATGAAATTAATGAGGCAAAGAAGGAGTTTGTGAAGCATGAGGGATCACTAGCTTATATTAATAATCTTGAGAAGGAGGTTGCAGCATCTGTACAAGGAGTGCTTATTTATAAAGCTGCTGAGAATGGATTGCATGACCCATCTTATAGCGCGTTAACAGCAAAAATTTCAGAAGGCTTTCAGTATGATACTGGCAAAAATTCTGGAGAAGATGCATTTAAAGTTGCAGCATCTTTATCTTCTGCTCAGGAATACATAGATAATGCAAATAATGGCGATAAACTTAATGGATCTTTTAGGGAATCTGCAATAAGAAACATAATGATCCATACTCATGTTACTGAAGATCCAGATAAGCTATTATCAGATTTATCATCTACTTCTAAGAAAGAGATATCTGAGTCAATTCTTAATAATGAATCTGTTAATCCCGAGATCAAAAAGAAAGTAGAAAATATGGGGCAGAGCCCGCGCAAAAAGGAGAAAGTATCATCTAGTCCTAAGCCTGTTCATGCCCCAGGATCTCCGCGTCCTTCTTCCTCGCCAAAATCACGAAAGCCTTATGGGCGCTAATTTTAGGCCTCTAACACAAAATAACTAGGAGGCGTTTATGTTAAAAGGGAAAAATGCAATAATTACTGGCTCTACTAGTGGGATCGGGCTTGCAATTGCAAGGAGCCTTGCAGGGCTTGGAGCAAATGTGATATTAGATGGTTTTGGCCCAAAAGAAGAGATAGACAATATCCTAGAATCAATCAAAAAAGAATTCCAGGTTGAAGCTATTTTTTCAGATGCTGATATGAAAGATGTAGCGCAGATAAGAAAAATGATAGATGAGTGTCTAGAGAGATTTGGTACCATAGATATATTGGTCAATAATGCTGGCATTCAATATACTTCTCCGGTGCAAGACTTTCCCGATGATAAATGGGATGATATTATAGCTATAAATTTAACATCAGCATTTTATACAATAAAAGCTGCATTACCTCACATGTATAAAAACAAATTTGGTAGAATAGTAAATATTTCATCAGCTCATGGACTTGTAGCATCTATTAATAAATCAGCCTATGTTGCAGCAAAGCATGGAATCAATGGCCTGACTAAAGCCGTTGCTTTGGAGGCTGCGGAGTCTGGCATTACTTGTAATAGTATATGTCCAGGATGGGTACTTACTCCTCTGGTACAAAAGCAGATAGAAAATATGGCTAGTAGTGAAAAAATTAGCTTAGAAGAGGCAAAAAATAAGCTATTAAGCCAGAAACAGCCTGATAGAAAATTTGTCAAGCCAGAAGATATAGGCGCTTTAGTATGTTTTTTATGCGGACCACACGGAGATGCTATGACCGGAGAAATAATTAGCATTGATGGTGGATGGACTGCTTGCTAACCCTATCTATTGTTTTCTAGCATTGATTGTAACTCGAGCCACTCTCGCTTAGTTAAATTGCTATTTTCTTGCTCTACTTTTTCTCCGTTTATCATTCTTCTAATGACAGATAGACCAGATTTAGAAATTAATGCCGCATCTTTTCTGTATTCCAAGAATGCTGCATAAGTCACAGGGACCCAGCGCTTTACTATCTCTAAAATTGCGTCCGCATATAGTCTTATTTCTAATTGCGCGTGGGGATCAGCTCTGAGAGCTAGAAAATGTAATAAATTATGTAGATTAATTTTCCAGTACCATTCAGTGTAATGATTTAGCGTTAGATTCATTCTAGCAAGCTCTCTAGTGATGCCTATTTTAGATTCGTCTAATACATTACCCTCTTCATCATGATTCATCATTTGCATATAATTATCGTAACAACGCGATGCATCTTCCTTTAAAGTGCGTAATACTTGAGCAGATTCTTCTGAGCTTAATGCATCTCCTCTACCTTGCTTATTAGTAGAGGATTGCGATGCTAAATCTGAAACTGCAGGAATATAGAAGTCCCCACTCATTACAGAATATCTTGCAGAATATTCATTGACACTTGCAGTTCTGTGTCTGATCCACTGCCTTGCAATAAAAATAGGCAACTTAATATGGAGCTTAATGTCGCACATTTCAAATGGAGTAGTATGCCTATGCCTCATTAAATAATTAATCAGCCCTACATCTTGATTTATTTGCTTAGTTCCTTTGCCGTAAGAGACTCTGGCGGCCTGGACTATTGAAGCATCATCTCCCATATAATCTATTACTCTTACAAAGCCATGATCTAGCACAGAGAAAGGTTTGTATAAAATCTCTTCGATTGTTTCTACTGTTGGACGTTTTGTATTGTTTTTTATTTGTAGAACTTCTTCTATTTCCTGAGCTTTAATCTGCTGTTGATTGTTCATTATCTTTATCTAAACTACTTATTTTTGCCTTTAAGTCACTAACCAAACCTTCAAAACCTAAATGACTTATTATACTAGAGAATTCAGCTTGGTTTGAGTTGAGTAGACTAATACCTTCTGCTATTATATCAAATACTTTAAATTCGTTATTGTCAAATTTTCTTATAGCATAGTCTATTTTTAAGGGATCCATACCTGTAGAATTCAGAGTAGTTTTTACTATACACTCATCATCGCTAATATTAGATTGATTCAGTATTTTGACTGTATGAGTCGGTTTGTAAAATTTGATGGCTTTACTGTAAGATTTGATGACGAACTCGGTGTAGTGTGTAGTAAAGAGCTCAATTTGCTCAGGAGAAAGAGTTCTTCTGTATTTTCCAAGAACAAATTTAGACATCCATTTTGAGTCTAAGTTTTTTGACATTAAGTCCTGGGATAAAGCAATTTTTTGACCCGGCGTAGTTTTTTGATCCTTTAGTATAGATAAAGTTGTCTGAAGTAGCTTTTGTACATATTGACTAACATGCGTATCTCCTAATGCACCTTGAGTCATTGATAACAACAAAATAAAAACCGCAACTCTATTTATCACTGGATCCTCCTTTATTTATACATAATTATTATAAAAGCTTTTACAGTAATGCATTATTTGCTTATTTTGCGTTTAAAAAGCTTTGCTATTTTAAAGATAGCATTAAAAAAGTGCTAATGCTAGAAAAAAATAACTCCAGGATGGGAGATAGCAATTGGGGTGGCGGGAGTGACGGGACTCGAACCCGCGACCTCCTGCGTGACAGGCAGGCGCTCTAACCAACTGAGCTACACCCCCATAGATTTCTTGCATAATATAGCCCATGTTGCCAAAAAGCAAGAAAATTATATTACAATGACGTTATTTTGTCAGTATAATGACTCATTGATTCATTGATAAATGATTGATATTTCGAGAGAGAGTGCTATATTGCTCTAAACTAATCCAGAGCTCAGTATGTCAACCCAAGTCACCGATGAAACTTTTGAAAAAATAGTATTACAATCCGATATTCCCGTTTTAGTAGATTTTTGGGCAGAATGGTGCGGTCCATGTAGAATGCTCGGGCCAATTTTAGATTCTGTTGCAGAGGAGTATGCTGACAAAATTCACATAGTTAAAATGAATATTGATGAAAATCCAAAAGCC
The DNA here is from genome assembly GCA_964351245.1 of uncultured Rickettsiaceae bacterium. Taxonomy (GTDB): domain Bacteria; phylum Pseudomonadota; class Alphaproteobacteria; order Rickettsiales; family Rickettsiaceae; genus JANRKH01. Next base: position 34,053 of record CAYGNF010000004.1, read on the forward strand.
CCATCTTCTATGGGTATTAAAAGCATTCCAACAATGATGATTTTTAAGAATGGTGAATTACTGGATACAAAAATTGGCGTGATACAAAAACCAGATCTAAAGTCCTGGATAGAGACATCAATATAATATGCCAATATGTCTGAAATATATATTAAGATGCAAAACTGCAGTGTTACTGGCATCAATACCTATAAAAGAGCCCAGGGAATAAAGCATTTTTTTCTTGGTAAAGGAGATTTACCCTCTTTTTCTGTTCCTATTTTAAAAAACATCACTTTAGAAATTCGCGAAGGAGAAAGAGTGGGATTTGTGGGTCGCAACGGATCCGGTAAAAGCTCTATTCTAAAAGTTATTGCTGGTATATATCCACCTCAGTCTGGAACAATTGAGGTAAGCGGCACAGTCGGAGCGATGATAGAGATGGGTCTAGGATTTGAGTGTGAAATGACTGGTAGACAGAACATAAGATTGTTGATGGTGTATGGAGGGATGATAGATGTATACAACAAGGAAACTGAAAACAAAATAATAGAATTTTCCGAACTCGGCGCAAAAATTGATTGGCCAGTAAAATCATATAGTTCTGGTATGATATCTCGTTTAGCTTTTGCTACTAATTTATTTAATAGTAGGCAAATACTTTTATTGGATGAAGTTTTTGCAACAGGAGATCAGCATTTTGTTAAGAAGTCTATGAAGGCAATGACTAGTAAATTTCTTGCAGCTCCTATATCAGTCATCGTAAGTCATCAGAGAGAGTTGCTAGAACAATTATGCACTCGTGCATATCTCATTGAAGGCGGTGAAATTATAGATGAAGATACTCCGCAGAAAATCCTTAATACCTTTAGCAAACTAGACTCAGACTACATATAATGTTTTACATATTTTTTAGACCTTCTTATTGGCGCTCTATTTTTATACTTGCAGAAGCATCAATTGCCAGGCAGCATAAAAATTCATTCTTGGGATCTATGTGGGGGGTTGCACAGCCTTGCATCCATATCATTACTATATCATATGTATTTAGCTTTTTGTTAAAGCAGCCAAGTTACACTATGATAAGCAATTTAGTTGCAGGCCTTACTTTGTGGCATTTCTTATTCAATGCTAGTGTAGGTGCTACAAAATCTTTAATTGATAGAGGAGGGGCTCTAAGGAAAGTTTATATATCAAAAACCATATTGCCGATAGTAGATGTATTAGTGCATCTTTATACTTTTGCATATTCTTTTGTGACAATGTATTTTGTATTTGTACTTATGTATCCAGAAAATTTTAGCCTTAGTATATTATATACACCTATTGCAATTTTGCCCGCAGTGATCTCTATGATTTCAGTTGGAGTAGCTCTTGCTTATATTACTCCTTATATAATGGATCTGACTCAGATCATCTCTGTCATTTTAGGTACACTTTATTGGAGCCTGCCTATAATATATCCGTACGAAATGATACCACCCCAAAAAAGATGGCTATTTGAGATAAACCCTCTTTTCCATTTAATGCGCCCACTACAAGTTTTAGTCTTAGAGGGAAGGCTCCCTTGCATATTGGTGATAATGAAGTCTATTCTTGTGATGATTACTAGCATTATCATATCTTACTTTATTGTCAGGCGCATCAGCAAGAATGTAATTTATTATCTATGATTAATAAAGATGGCGATACATCTTTATATGATTTTAAAGCAATTGATAAAAAATTTATTGCATTTGTAGAATCCACCTCTTCTGAATTGCATACAATACTAATAGAGACAAGAGAGCAGAGCATTGGGTTATCTTCGGAAAATATGATTGAGCTTGCTATAATACTCGAAAAATATTTAATCGATTTTTTTAATATTCAAGATCAAGTAGCTTTATTTTCAGACAAGGCTGATCTTGAGCATAGATTTTATAAACATAAAAGAAATTTTGTTCATAGATATGCAGGTAAAAAATATTCTAAAGCTAATATAGATTTAGACTCGTTATATACTGAGTTTTACTACCGATACGGCATATCTACGGATGAAGATTTTATTTTATTGCTAGAATCTAAGAAAACTTATCATGAGCTCGAGGATTTGATAGTCAGATATGCGGCTGCAAGACTTCATTTTGGCCCCAGGTCAAAATTATTTTCTGCTCCCTCGGCTCAAGAGTTTGATAATTTGATCAATATAAATTCTGATATATCATATGCATATGATGAATCTCATTACTGCATCAAGTGCCATAAAAACAACAAAGATTCCTGCTCTGAGGGGCTAAGAGATGTAGATGGCTATAAAACTAACCCATTGGGAAATATTCTCAAGGGTTGCCCTCTTGATATCAAGATTTCTGAAATGATCGAATTATTTTCTCTGGGCAAACCTATAGCCGCATTTGCTGTAGCAATTGCTGCAAATCCACTCTTAGCTCTTACTGGCAAGAGAATTTGTAACGATTGCTCCAAAGCGTGTATTTATCAAAAGCAGCAGCCAGTAGATGTGCCATTAATAGAATCTAAGATTTTAGAAGATGTTCTTAATATAGATTTTGGTTTTGAGATATATTATTTGCTGTCTCAGTGGAATCCTATCAACGTCACTCAGTCTTTTTGTGATAGTAGTAAAAAATATAATATACTCGTAGTAGGTAGCGGGCCTTCGGGTATTGCTTTGGCTCATTATTTACTACAATCTAATTGTTTTGTTACAATGATAGAGGGCCAAAAAGTAGAGCCCTTAAATCAAGATCTTATACGCAGTAAGATAAAGCATATACATAATATTACAGAATATTTTGATGAGATAAAGCCGCAAGGCTTTGGAGGTGTATGTGAATATGGCATTACCGATAGATGGAATAAGGCAAATCTTTTGTTAGCCAGAATAATGCTAGAGCGCAATAGTGGGTTTAAAATTTATGGTAGTATCAAATTTGGCGTAGGCCTAACTTACGAAGATGCAAAAGCAAATGGGTTTGATCATATAGCGCTTGCTTGTGGCGCCGGTAAGCCCAATATCCCAATGATTAAGGGAATAGATGCTGCTGGGGTAAGATGTGCCAGTGATTTTCTTATGTCTTCTTATATATTTGATTTGAAGAAATCTAAAAATCCTAGATTTTTTATCGATCTACCACTTTATGTCGTTGGTGGAGGCCTAACATCTATAGATGCCGCAACAGAAGCAATAGAATACTATATAGAGCTCTCAAAAAAAGTCGCAATACTTCAATTAGAAGAGTCTGAATTTACAGAAAGAGAGATTATGCAGATCCAAAGATTGAGAGTTGCTGGTACAAAATTTCTTAATGAAGAGGAGCGCGCAAAACAAGAAAACAATAAGTCTGATCTTATATCAATTATTAATGATTTAGGAGGGGTTCATATATGTTATAGAAATACTATAACTCAAAGTCCTGCATATAGACAAAATCATGAAGAGCTCAGAATATCTTTACAGCAAGGCGTTAATATCTTAAAGAATTGCGAGATACAAGAAATTCATCAGAATAAATTTGGAGACATATCGCATATTTCAATAAAACAAAATAACGAATTATCTATTGTTCCATGTGGAACATTATTGATTGCAAGTGGTACTGGACATATTAATAAACTATATGACTCTCCTGATATCTCTTTTTGGGGAGATATGCTTGATGAATATCAAGGTAGCGTAGTCAAGGCTATAGCTAGTGCAAAATATGGGTATAAGAATATATTGAATCAGATAGATAGTAATCTCAAAGACCTCCATAGTTAGCAATCTAAAGGCTTTTGTTAATCCAACGTTACTCGGTATTGAATTTAAATTATGTGAATGTTACAATTAAGGTATAATCCAATACGGATTCAAAAATTGAAATATAAATATTAGAAAATGAACTGGATTCTAAGACCGGATAAAACCCTTCACGTAGGAGAGAATTTTTATAAAGTGCAGGTAGGAGCTCAGGGCTTTATTGCCAGTGATCAGAAAAAGGAGGGGGACTTTTGTACTCCCTATGGTAAGTTTCCACTGCGTGTTATTTATTACAGAGCGGATCGCATTACTCTGCCGGAGGTGAATATCCCATCATTTCCTATATCAGAAAATGATATATGGTGCGATGATCCAAATGATCAGCACTATAATCAATTTTTGAGATTGACTGAAAATTATCCCTCAAGTCACGAGAAACTATGGCGCAACGATAATATATACGATATAATAATCACCATTGGCTATAACGATCAGGAGTATATTCCAGGAAGAGGGAGCGCTATATTTATTCATGCTTCAAAACCCGATCTTGGTCCTACTGCTGGATGTATTGCATTAGAGGTAAATGAGTTGTTATCTATTGTACCTAGTGTAGACATTAATTCTTGTATAGAAATTATAGGAGAGGATCAAACTCAATAACAAGATACATTATAAAACGATTATTTGTGCATAGGTATACCAATATTATAACCATGAGAAACAAATAAAAAGAGCAAAAGGAACAGATTGCATGATTCACATCACATCCAAGACATGTGCACATATTTCTGCTCAAATAAGAGCAAAACAATTATCTACTCAATTAAGTCAGGATAATTTAAATGCACATATTATTGAGGCACTAGAAGATATCAGAGAGATCTCTGGTGAAGTATTATTGAGGCAAATCATCGATAATATGTCAACTTGGTTAGAATTAGTAAAAGAAGCTAATGCATCATTTGCTGCAGCTGGTGTAAATAATATAGGACACCCTATCTTGCATAATAAAACTACATTACAGCTCCAGATGGCTTTAGACTGGGTCCAGGAAAGAGGGGCTCGGTTAATAAAGGATTTAGAGAATGGGATATTCTATCATGCTCTTCCTAATAGCATTAGTATTGATACATTACCAGCATTACAAGCTCCTGCAGATACAGCTTTTTGGGGCAACGAAAATTCTTCTGTCAGTACAATATTATTGTATAGCATAGACTCTATATTAAGTCCTGTATCATCTACTGTTAATTTAATGGGAGCAGCTACATTCTATCCCTTTTTTAAAGAAGGTTATATCATTGATGGTATATCCAATAACCCCTTTGTTTTTGATGCAGGTATGCTACTTTTTGGTGATTATCAATTCGGAGCACATCGTTATTTTTCTAATGAATATCCGAATTTGGGGCAAAGGCTTTTTGCGCCTGAGGATTGTTCTACAGCAGTAGGCAAGGCAAGTAATTTAGAGGAACAGCAGATAGTAAGTATCAATACTACGGTTCTGAAGAATGCATATCACAATCCCGAAAATGCATATGGTTATCAAGCTATCACATCTTCTTGTGCCCAAGAAAAGCTGCGGTACGATATGATCAATCCCGGAGATATCTATGTAAAGCGAGGGCATACAGCAATTATATCTAATGTAGATTATGAGCATATAAACACTCTAGAGTTTAATAGAGATATTGATATATCAAGTTGTAGAATACTTGGCGGTGGTACATATAGATATAATATAGGCACTACTTCTGAAGTATATATTTTACGAGCTTATCAGACCCCCTTGAAAGAAACATGTGGTTTAGCTGATTTACTTGCTCGAGTTGATAGAAATTATCATCAATTTTGTCAGCAGGTACAACAAAATCCAAAAGGAGATTGTGAGATTTTTTTGAGCGTAGGACCAGAGCAATCTTCAGAGATTTATGATACAGTAAATAGCCTGACTACTGTGGTACCAGAAGACTGGGTCGATACTAAATTTATTAATAATACTCCTAATGACAATACTTATTCTAGTAATCAACCATTAGTAGGAGATGCTGCTTTGATAATAGAGGAACTATAAGTGTCTGATTTTATGCACAAAGAATTTCCTGCAGGAGGATTTGAAAGCCTTGTTGATGAGGTGCATTTTCTCTCCGGAGATCTTGTTTGCATTAAAATAAAAAGCAAATTATTGAGTAGCAATTACATTACAGGACAGTTTTTTAAACTACAAAATTATAAATCAAGTTTAGTGCCACGCTTCGAGCCCATAGCTCTTGCAGCATCTGGAGTTCATGGAGATATATTATCTTTTCATATCAAAATTTTAGGAGAATCTACTAAGCGAGCCTCTATGTTACCCCAAGGGGAAAGAGTGAGCCTACTAGGCCCTCTCGGAGAAGGATACAAAACGCATGCTCAGTCAAAATACCTGCTGATAGCAGAAGAAGTTAGTGGATTTATGTTTGCTGAATACGCAAAAAAGTTGAACGCAAATGACGCATTCGCAAAAATAGTAATTTTTGTATCAGAAGAGAGTCTCAATTTATACCGCAATAACTTATCTATAGATGGTGATCCTAGTATTTTTGCGGTAGATTTTAGTATAATGGCTTGTTTGCTCCAGAATTCCTGGGATTATATTTATGTAAGTGGTTCATCTATTTTTTTAGACCATATAGAGAAATTACTGCGAGAAACCCAAGCAAAAAAATATTTTACAGCAAATAATTTGATGCAATGTATGATGGGCGGCGTATGTGGACAATGCATGTTTGTAAATAGCGATGGAGATATAGAATTTACCTGCCAAAATCAGCTACAATCCCTTTCTCAGAAGGCTGTATCTAATTTAGGCCGTAGATTAATGCAGAATAGAGCGCTCGAAAAGCTAAATTAATCAATTGTTATTAATCTTATATCTCCTCGTGTTAAGATATTTACTTTTGTGTATTCATATCTTTCTAAAATACCTAATGCAATTTCTGGCCATTCTATCAGAACAATTCCGTTATTAATATCATCTTGCAATGGTAATTCAAAGAGCTCTTCTGCCGATTTGACGCGATAAAGATCGTAATGAAAAATTGAGGATCCATTACCTTCGTAGGAATTTACTATGCAAAATGTTGGACTCTGCACATCAGTTTCCCCAGTAATTTCATATATCAACTCCTGACATAAAGCTGTTTTACCTACTCCTAAATCACCATATAATAATAGCAACTTTGTTTTATTCAGTTTTTTGCAAATAGCTGATGCAACTTGCCGTAACTCATCTTTGCTAGATATTTCAAAAAAAATTTTCTGTTCATGAATAAACATATTATCTTTACGTCAAATAGTGTGATATATTGCTCTTCTAAAAATAAACTAATAGCAAATATATGGCAATTGAATTTACTTTATCTATCTTAAAACCAGATGCAGTATCAAGAAATATCACCGGAAAAATTAACAGCATGATAGAATCATCAGGATTCGAAATAGTTGCACAAAAAATGTTATTTCTGGACTCTGAAGATGCAGCAGAATTTTACATAGTCCACAAGGAAAGGCCTTTTTATAATAAATTAGTAGCATCTATGTCTTCTGGTCCTATCGTTGTTCAGGTCCTGAAAAAGGAAAATGCTGTTGTAGATTATAGAGAGTTAATGGGCGCCACTAACCCTGCTGATGCTTTAAATAATACTATAAGAAAAGAATTTGGTGTAGATATTGAAGCTAATACTGTACACGGGTCTGACTCTCTTGAGAATGCTAAAGAAGAAATCGAATTCTTTTTTGATGAAGAAGAGATAGTTAGATAAAACCGTGAGTATTATATCTAACGATTTTGATATTTTGGAATATGACGTAATAGTGGTTGGAGGAGGGCATGCTGGTTGCGAGGCCGCCTCTGCTGCGTCAAGACTTTCCGCAAAAACACTTCTAATCACAAAAAAAATCGAAGATATAGGACAAATGTCATGCAATCCAGCTATAGGGGGGGTTGCTAAGGGAGTAATTGTAAAAGAAATAGATGCGCTTGACGGATTGATGGGCAAGGTTGCAGATCAGTCTGGAATACATTTTAAAATGCTTAATCGTACAAAAGGCCCAGCAGTCTGGGGGCCAAGAGCCCAGATGGATAGGATGCTATATAAGCAAAACATGCTAAAGCACATGATGCATCATGCAAACTTAGATATTTTGATATCTGCAGTCGATGATATTCTTACAAGCGGCAATGAAATTACCGGAATCAGGCTTTCCGACAACAAAATAATCAAAACTCGCGCTATCGTACTTACTACTGGCACCTTCCTTTCTGGAGTAATACATATAGGATCTAACCAATTTTCTGGAGGAAGGGCGGGAGATGAATCTTCTTACGGATTATCTAATTTTCTTAAAAGCACTGGATTTAAATTAGGCAGACTTAAAACTGGCACGCCACCAAGGATAGATGGCAGGACTATAGATTACACAATGGCTGAAGAACAGCCTGGAGATGAATATCCCGAGCCTTTTTCAGAGATGACAAGCAGTATAGAGACACAGCAGATTAAGTGCTATATTACAAGAACTACACTGAGCACTCATGCAATAATACAAGATAATAAACACCTCTCTGCGATGTATTCGGGGAATATTAAAGGTATTGGCCCTAGGTACTGCCCCTCAATAGAAGATAAGATTACTCGTTTTTCCACTAAAGAATCTCATCAGATTTTTTTGGAGCCAGAAGGATTAGATGATTTTACTGTATATCCAAATGGGATTTCTACTTCACTACCAGAAGATGCTCAGTTAAAAATGATTGCCACCATACCAGCTCTAGAAAATGCTAAAATTATAAGGCCAGGCTATGCAATTGAATATGATTATGTTGACCCAAGAGAGTTACATCACACTCTTGAGACAAAAAAGTTATCAGGACTATTTTTAGCTGGCCAAATAAACGGCACTACTGGATATGAAGAAGCTGGCGGTCAGGGACTTGTTGCTGGAATGAATGCTGGTTTAAAGTCATTAGGAAAAAAATCTATTATTTTAGATAGATCCACAAGTTATATAGGAGTCATGATTGATGACATTGTTCTACGTGGAACATCTGAACCATATAGAGTTTTTACATCCAGATCTGAGTACAGATTAAGCATTAGAGCAGATAATGCCGATATTAGACTTACTCCATTAGGTATATCGGTTGGTTTGGTTTCTTTGACAAGAAAAGAAAAATTCCAAAACAAGATGAAGGCAATAGAATCTACTGAATTAATGCTAAGCAATAAATCAATCACAACCTCAAAATTGAAGCAATTAGGGTATAATATCTCTCAGGACGGTGCCATAAAAACCGGTATAGATCTTTTGGGGCATCCATTATTCGGATTAAAAGAAGTGATACGCATATTTCCTGAATTATCGACAAAGGAGACGCTTCGAGTTTTATCTTATATTGAAGTGGAGTCTAAATATTCATCTTACATAGAAAGACAGAAAAAAGATATTGAGCTTTTTAAACAAGAAGAAGGGATGATTATACCTTCCAATATTGATTATGCTAAAATTAATAGTCTTTCAAGCGAAGTACGAGAGAAGCTAAGAGTATTTACTCCGGCAAATATACGCATAGCAAGTCAAATAGAAGGCGTAACTCCTGCTGCCATAACGGCTTTAATTATACATCTAAAAACACTCAGTAAAATAAACTCTAGTATACAGGGTTAAATTCATCTAATATCTACGCAAAACTTATATTGAAATTATGCACAATATAGAGAAGTTAAAATTAGAAGAATATTGTGCTTTGTTGCTTAAGTGGAATAAATCAATCAATTTAATTTCAAAAAGCACTGAACGAGATATTTGGATGAGGCACGTGCTAGATTGCCGGCAGCTCATCTCTTTTATGGACCAAGATGTTCCTGTGATTGATATTGGTTCGGGAGCTGGATTACCTGGCGTAATAGTTTCAATTGGAGGAGTAAAAAATGTGCAGATTATTGAATCTGACTCAAGAAAATGCTCTTTCCTGCATCTTGCATCACGCATTTCATCTAATCAAATCAATATCATTAATAAAAGAATTGAGGATGTTGAGCCCAGAGAGCTTGATTGTAATTCTAAGCTTATAAGTAGAGCTTTAGCACCCTTAGTACATTTAATGGATTATTATTTTGCTTTAGGCTTAGTAGGTGGAATGCTGTTTCTTAAGGGTAAAAATTATACTCTAGAATTAGAAGAAGCTTCCTCATTCTGGGATTTTGAATATAATATACACAATAGCTTAACTTCCAATAATTCAGTAATACTAGATATTAAAAATGCCAGAAAAAAAACCCAAAGTAGTGTGCATAGCTAATCAGAAAGGCGGAGTAGCAAAAACAACTACAGCAGTCAATCTATCTGCGGCTTTGGCGCTTGCGGGGCTTAGGATACTAGTGATTGATTTGGATCCTCAGGGTAATGCGAGCACAGGGCTTGGTATAAATCAAGATAATAGAGCAATATCATCATACGATGTGATTATAGGGAATACCATAATTGACAATGCCATACTTCCTACTGAGATAAAAAACTTATACGTACTTCCTTCGAACATTAATTTATCTGCTGCTGAAATCGAGCTTCTTTCCATTGCAACAAAAGAGCAGGCATTAAAAAAAGCTATTGCTCAAAGTAAATATAATTACGATTACATCATCATTGATTGTCCCCCCTCTTTAGGCCAGCTTACTATCAACGCATTATCAGCATCTAATGGCATTATTATTCCGATGCAATGCGAATTTTACGCGCTTGAGGGCCTGAGTCATCTCCTTAAAACCATCGATTTAATACAGAGGAATATAAATAGAAACCTCAAAATAATCGGAGTGCTACTTACTATGCATGACAAAAGAAACAAATTAACAGAAGATGTGGATAGTGACGTAAGAAATCATCTTGGTGAAATTGTTTTTCAGACTGTGATTCCAAGAAATGTCAGAATTTCAGAGTCACCCTCTTACGGTATGCCAGTTATCACATACGATCCACAATCTTCTGGATCTAAAGCTTATCATTCTTTAACCGCAGAATTTTTGCACCGGGAAAGACTGGCGATTTAGATCAATATACTCTCCGTCAATGATTCAGAGTTTACAATTTCTTGGTACTATATTCTAAATATTTGACTTAACTCAGGAAAACTAATAGAACTATCTATATTTTTGGATGAATTAATGAACATACTTCCCGTAATAATGGCCGGAGGTCACGGTACTAGATTATGGCCTCTTTCTAGAGCAAACTACCCAAAGCAGTTTATAAAAATTTTTGACTCAAAAAGTCTTTACCAGCTATCTTTAATTAGAAATAAAGAATTTGGGAAACCAGTTGTTATTGTTGGAGTAGATCATAGATTTATTGCACAAGAGCAAGCAGCCGAAATAGGTATTGAGGTAGATATTATAGTGGAGCCAGTTGCAAAAAATACAGCTCCATGCGCCCTAATTGCAGCATATTTAATCAAGGAAGCAGCGGATAAAGCAGTAATTTTATTACCCGCTGACCATTTTATAGCAAATCATGCAGATTATATCAAAGATATAAATCATGCCGTTTTGCTACTCAATAATTCTGATGTTGCTACTATCGGCATTACACCTTCTAGCCCCAACACAGGTTACGGTTATATAGAAAAAGGCGAGAAGATTGCAGACCAATCTTTTGCTGTAAAAAGATTTGTTGAAAAACCAGACGCAGACCGCGCTCAAAAATATATAGATTCAGGGACTTTTTACTGGAATTCTGGTATATTTTTATTTAAGGCATCAATGTGGGACATTGCGCAGGAGCTCCTTCCAGAAATGAAAAACCATATTCAAAAATCTTTTGAAACATCGGAAAAAGATCTTGGGTTTTTGCGTTTAGGCTTTAAGGACTATAATCAAATTATTCCCGATTCTATAGATTATGCTATTATAGAAAAGATCAAAAGCATATCTTTGCAAGAAGCAACATTTGATTGGAGCGACCTCGGTAGTTTTGCGTCTATATGGGAGATCGAAAACAAAGATAATATGAGTAATTTTTGTTACGGAGACTCTATATGTCTGAATGGCAAAAATAACTATATTTACTCTAGCGCAAAACTTGCCCTAGTTTCAGGGTTAGACAATCTTGTGGTGATAAATACACCTGATGCTTTATTAGTAACTTCTATAGATAAATCTGAAGAGATAAAAAGCGCAGTTAAGAGCTTAAGTGTCAAAGGCAGAAAGGAAGTGGAGTATTCAAGCACATCGTACAGACCTTGGGGATCTTACGAAATTATTGATTCGGGCCAGAGACATAAGGTCAAAAGAATAGTAGTGCATCCAGGTAAAAAACTATCTTTGCAGTATCATCATAAAAGATCTGAGCATTGGGTGGTTGTAGAAGGTGTCGCTGAGGTACAAGTAGGGGAAGAAATAAGAATTTTACATGAAAATGATTCTGTATATATTCCAATGCTTGTAAAGCATCGCCTAAATAACATAGGAGAAGTGCCGCTTCATCTCATTGAGGTGCAAACAGGAAGCTATCTTGGTGAAGATGATATAGTGAGGATATCAGATATTTATGGCAGGAAGTGAGTGGAAAATATTAATAAAATAGCATCAAGAGATAAAACTAGCCAAGGTTTATTTGAAATCAAACAGACTTTTGATTATCATCTGGAGGATTTCTTTGTATCAAAGTCTAATCAAGTAGCCTATTACGCAGTCCAGCAAGAGATTTTAGGAATTCAGCCTTATCAAAATATATTGCTTATCGAAGGTCCAAAATCATGTGGGAAGACTTTTTTGGCTCAGGTCATCTCAAGATTAAAAGATGGTTTTTTTATTTCTTCAGCCGAAGAGATT
>CAYGNF010000005.1:0-3884 GCA_964351245.1 uncultured Rickettsiaceae bacterium
AAGGAAGCCAGAGTGGGTAGCTAAGAAGTAATGTTGATATGAATAAGACGCTAGGATATATAAAATCTAGTATCGTGATATATTCTGATGCAATAGGCCTTGCAATAGTATGGATAGTCGAAAAAGCTGAAACCATACAAAATAACCCAAGATAAATATAGGGCTCTTCACCTCCTGATACTCTTATTACCCCTCTATCGGGACTATTTTGCCTTAAAAATGCAAGTAAATTGAAGTTCTTGCAGCTCTTTATAAAGTTTTTTATTTTTAATCTCCGCTCCTTCCTCATTGCGAGCAAAGGTCCATAATCTTTTATTCCAACCCATCCCCCTGGTTGCTGCAAAATATAGTGGCTTCCCATCAAAAAGATGAAGTTAGCAGCCATACCTGGCACGAGCCCGTCTATACCTATATTCTGCTTCAAGAATATTTGCCAGACTAAAACTGTTATAAAGCCGGCTCCCATACCAATTAGGACCGACTTACCGCTACTTCTAAAGCCAAGTACCGACATAGTAAAAGGTACTGTAACAATAGGAATATAGAAAGAAGAGGTTGCAATCACTAATTGAAGTAAATTGGTACTGTACAAACCTAATATTACAGCAAAACCACCAATAAATAAAGATACTAATCTAGTAAAATGTAGTTCATTTTTTATTGGATTTAGCCCAAGCGGCCTGCAAAAATCATGAACTATTAAAACCGCAGTAGAATTTATATAGCTATCTGCTGTAGACATTAACATTGCCATTATTCCAGCGAGTGTTAGACCCTTGAGCCCGGCATATGAAGAATTAAGTATTAGATGCTTTACTACATCATTTCCAGGAATACTGGGATACATAGATAAAAGTAAAATACTAATCCAACATAGAGTTGCTATCAGGAACAAGCAGGTAAACCCTGATATAATAAAAGATCTTCTTACCTGATTTATATTTTTTGCCATAGATATTCTTTGAAAAATAGCTGGGTTAAAACCTGGTATCGCAGTATAAAAAAATAGAAATAAATAATAAAAAGATTTAGGCTGACTAAAATCAAATACTTCTTTGTAGTAAAATGTCTTATTGCTAGATAAAGTGCTAAATACAATATTGGTACTATCTAATGTAGTAAGTAGGAAAAATGCGATTGTGGGGATTATAGTACCAAAAGTAAAAAACTGAATAACATCTGTAAAAGTAACTGATTTTATTCCCCCTAAGCAAGAATATAGAGTAACAATTATTCCTGCGATTATTACTCCGTAAGCACTTGGCAGATTAAAGCAATATTCAAATAATAAGCCAGATATTCTGAGCTGTACAGCAATAATACCGCTTACACCTATAAAGCCTGCTATAGAAGTTATTATTCTTACGGGCCTTCCGTATAATTCCCCCATGGCTTCAGCGATAGAGATTTTACCTAAAAATTCTGCGAGCCTTGGGGCAAAAAAATAACCTATTAATAGAAGATTGATAACATATCCTGCTCCAGCCCACATATAATATAGACCATGATTGTAAGATTCGGATATAGTCTTAAAAAACATACCCCCGCCAATCCAAGTGGCAACTATAGTAGATACAATGGTTGCAGTAGAAAAATCTTTATTACCTATAGCATATTCTTTAATATTTTTGATGCCTCTACTAGATGCTAGGCCAAATATTATATTAATTACTAAAAACCCAATAAAAATAGCGGCGTCTAAGCTACCTATCTTCAAATCCATATGTATCTCTTTTGTTTGTATTATTTCATTATTTTTATCATGAGTAGGCTATGAAACATATTGTTAAAATATCTTTTCTCATTTTCTACAAAACCGAAGCTTTGATAAAATTTGACTAAATCATTATTTTGCACAAATAATCTTATTGATTGTGCTTTATTGCTATTTTTTATTTCCTTAATAATGCAACTCATCATCTCTTTACCATAGGATTTTCCTCTATACTTCTTTGCTATAGTTACTCTACCTACTTCTGCTACATTATCTTCGTATCTTACTTTAACGATACCTATTATATGTTTTTCTTTTATAAAAACATAGTGATATGCTTTGAGATCTTGAGTACTAAATTCTTTAGTAAGGCTTCTCTGATATTCGCCGACATAAACTTGATATCTAATCATTAAATAAGCGATCCAATCACTTAAATTATAAATTCTAAGACGTTTTAGCATTGCGCATAATTCTAATATATTTCTACTTTTAACACCAGAACTATTTTAATATATTCCTACCTTTAACACTAGAACTACTTTTTTTATTTATATATATGATCAAAATTTATAATATTTCATAATTCGCAATTGCTGAGATAGATATCTACTTCCCCAATAGAATGAATATATGTTGATCCAATCCCCATTTTAAATAGAATAATATATATTAACTTTAATGAAATATGTCAATAAAACTTTGAGACAAAACTAACATGATATCAAAAAGAATTTGTTTTTTTTTGAGCTATTAATTGCTTTATTAATAATCAGAGATACACTTTTTTAAAGCAAATTAATGGAGATTATTATGCCAAAACTTGCAATAGTTACAGGTGGTACAAGGGGGATAGGAGCGGCAATATCAGTAAATCTGAAAAATGAAGGATATGTAGTAGTTTCGAGTTATAATAGTAATGAAGAGGCAGCAAAAAATTTTCAGAAAGAAACTGGAATACAGACAAAGCAATGGGACGTTAGTGATTACGATGCGTGCATTAAGTCAGTAGAAGAAATAGAGAAAGCATTTGGTCAAACCGTAGATATTCTGATCAATAATGCTGGAGTGACTAGAGATTCTGTGTTTCATAAAATGAGTCTGAAGGACTGGGATACAGTTATTTCTACAAACCTCACTTCTTGCTTTAATATGAGCTATGCTGCAATTAGTCAAATGAGACAAAAGCACTTTGGAAGAATCGTGAATATTAGCTCAATTAATGGTATTGCAGGACAGATTGGACAAACTAACTACTCAGCGGCAAAAGCAGGAGTAATAGGTTTTTCTAAGGCGCTCGCAAGAGAATCTGCATCTAAGGGCATCACAGTGAATGTTATAGCCCCCGGATATATTGAAACCGAGATGGTTGCAAAAGTGCCCAAAGAAATGCTTGAAAAGATTGTATATAATATACCGGTGAAGAGACTCGGGGCTCCATATGAAATAGCAAGAGCTGTGAATTTTTTGGTGTCAAGTGACGCTGGGTTCATTACAGGGGAAACTATCTCTATTAATGGAGGGCAAAATATGCTCTAACGCCATGCAGAAGTATATTGATTACATATAATCTTCTACTGCGTCTATAAACATTTTTGCTCTGATTGATTTGGGAGATCCAAAAAACTCATCAGTAGGTTGAGCGCAAAGTATTTGCCCTTGATCCATAAAGACAATAGTATCAGAGATTTTTTTTGCGAATCTTAAATGATGCGTTACTATAATAATAGTTATTACACCCCTGAGACCTTCTAGCGCAGCTACTAAATCTTGAATTGATTCTGGGTCAAGCGCCGAAGTGGGTTCATCGAAAACCATTACCTCAGGATTAATCATTAAAGACCTTATAATAGCTACTTTTTGCTTTTGACCGCCAGACAAATTGAATGGCATGAAGTCTTTTTTTGATATTATTCCAAATTCATCGAAAAATTTCTCTGCTCTGCTAATTGCATCTTGGCGATTGTATATTTTGAGGATTACGGGCGCATATATTGCATTTTGTAGTGCACTCATATGAGGAAAGAGTTCAAAATTCTGAAAAACAACACTAATTTTTTTACTGTAATACTTTTGATTTTTTGTTGTGATTTTTGTTCCACTAAATAGAATCTCTCCAGAATCAGGCGTTTCTAGTCCATTAATACATCGAATTAGAGTAGTTTTTCCG
>CAYGNF010000005.1:3894-44372 GCA_964351245.1 uncultured Rickettsiaceae bacterium
GTTTTTCCGCTGCCAGAAGGCCCTAAAATTGAGGTAATTTTGTTTTTTGCAAAAGACTGAGTGACTTTGGATAAAATTTTCTTTTCCCCAAAGGATTTTGTTATCTTTTTTAGATCTATCATAGCGCAAAACTCTTTATCAAGCTTCCTGCAACTAAATACCATCCATCTATTACAACAAAAAATATAATTTTAAAAGGAAGGGCTATCATCACAGGAGGCATCATCATCATCCCCATTGCCATCAATAAAGAAGCCACTAAAATATCAATCACAAGAAAAGGCAGGAATATTAAAAACCCTATTTCGAAGGATCTGCGAAGCTCGCTAATCATGAATGCCGGAGTGATAATATGCAGAGGAGTCTCCATATTTGATATATTTGAATCTATTTTTCCTATGCCTAAAAATAAATCTAGATCCTTTGCCCTTGTATTGGCGATCATAAATTTTCTGAATGGCTCTGTAATTTTGGGCAATGCCTCGTATTCCGTAATCTGTTCATCAATCCATGGCTTAATACCACCATCGTAAGCTTCCTTTATCACTGGGGACATTACAAAAAAAGTCAGAAACATAGAAAGGCTGATTAGTACCTGATTTGGGGGGGTTTGCTGCAGGCCAAGAGCAGATCTTAAAAATGAAAAAACAATACTAATTCTTACAAACGAAGTTACCATAATCAATATTGTAGGTGCTGATGATAGTATCGTGATGCCCAAAAGAAGCTGTAATACCTTGCTTGTATTAGAAGAGTCAGAGATCATATGCGCAACATCACTAGCAAAGCTTGCATTGTCCGCAAAACTCGATAAAGGTAAAAATAATAAAACCAGAATAAAGTATTTAAAGTTTTTTTGTATCATAGTGATCTATAATTATATCATTATTTTTACCAAGAAGTATTATGTAGTTTCTGTGATGGCACTTGAGATTCACTACTTTAGAACTAGAATCTACATATACTATATCACTAATTTTGAGCACACTCGTATCCCTAAAGAAAGAAAATCTACCCCCATAAACTTTAGAATAATATTGGATTATTCTAAGAATAAAGTACATTAACACGCATAGCAACAAGAGCGATACGAAGGATTTTATGAGTAATTCTGACATATTATTATATTATCTAAGTTTGTTTTTAGTCTCTTCTAGCGTATTATTATATTTATATATCTCTCCTAGAATTTGTGCGGCAGAAGTGGAGCTTCTAGGGGGATTATAGCCTCTATCTCAAGAACCAAAAGTATTTTATTAAATCTTGATCCTCTTTTATCGGTATATTTTTTTCTTTTGCAACCTCTATTATTTTATCAGCTATAATTCCTTTTCCCATAGCAAGAATACCTGGCGCTATATCTAAATCTTTATTATAAGTAAGCGCAGCCGCTTGCTTATTCATCTTTTTATCATTATTATATTTTTCGTAGCTCATAAATAATTGCGGTATTATCAATGAAGTTGGTAAA
Source organism: uncultured Rickettsiaceae bacterium (assembly GCA_964351245.1). Classification (GTDB taxonomy): domain Bacteria; phylum Pseudomonadota; class Alphaproteobacteria; order Rickettsiales; family Rickettsiaceae; genus JANRKH01. The sequence goes on from CAYGNF010000005.1 coordinate 5,366, forward strand.
ATTCATAGTCACAGGCTTTGGTGTTGGCACAATATCTTCTGCTCCTGGCACCCTAGGCTCTCTGCTTGCATTTCCTCTGTGCTATTTATTGCTATTAATAGCGACTCAATTTAGGTTGAAAATCAACATATCATCAATTCCTGAGATACAGCAAGAAATATTAGCAATTATCCTGCTTTTTATCGTAGTGTTTATGGTGATTTTAGTATCTGGTAAATATTTATCTGATATATACATCAAACACACAGGAGTAGATGATCCAAAAGAAGTAGTGATAGATGAAATAATGGGGCAAATGCTCACTATTATGCTTTCTTTTATGTCGGCAATTTTCATCCACAAGGAATCTTATATTACTCAATATTGTCCTCCATTTATGATAGATATTATTTTTATGGGCATTTTACCCTTCATATTCTTCAGATTCTTCGATATTCTGAAGCCTTGGCCTATTAATATTATAGATTCTAAGATAAAAGGAGGATTAGGTGTAATGCTTGATGATTTTGTAGCAGGGATTTTTGCTGCCATAATGTGCTATGCGGTTGCATTTATTTTTATATAAGGAGTATAGATGCTGCAGAGATTACAGATTAAGAATTTTGTCATCATTAAAGAGATAGATATTACTATTACAGAGTCATTTTATTCAATTACTGGAGAAACTGGATCTGGTAAATCTCTCATCGTAAACTCCATAGAGTTTTGTATCAATGGAGCAGGTAAAGTAGATATTATCGCAACTGGCCAAACGTACGCGCAGGTCATCATGACATTTTCTTCTAATGAAGAAATATCAAGTATCTTAGATGCTAGTGGAGTTGTTCTTAGTGATGATGAATTCACTATCTCGAGAATAATAAATCAAGATGGCAGAAAGCGATGCTACATAAATAATCAACAAGTGACGCAAAAACTCCTGGATTTGCTGCACCCAAAACTTCTATCAATATATGCTCAACATTCGTTAGGCATGCTATTTAAGCATTCATATCATTTAGAATTTGTAGATTATTTTTTAGATAATCAGGAATGTGTAAAAGATGTTGCATATTCTTATAAAAGAATCAAAGGGGCGCAAAAAGATATAGAAAATCTTTCAAGTAGCATAAACAAGAGAGCTAGAGAGACCGATTATTTGATTCACATGAAAAATGAGATAGATGACTTGCAAATCAAAGATGGTGAAGAAGAATTACTGTCTACAAAAAGAGCGCTAATGCATCAGATGGCTAAAAAAGCAGATTTAATTTTCAGTTGTACTGATTTATTGAATAATGGCCATATTACAGAAACATTAATGAGCATTTCTAAAAAATTGTCTAGGCAGACAAATAATACTATGTTTGAAAAAGCAATAGAAAATATAGACTCAGCCTTAGAGCTTATTGATAGGGCTACAATAGAACTAGAAGATCTAGCAAAGCAAAGTTGTCAAGAAGAAAATATTGAAGATATAGAAGATAGGCTATTTAAGATAAAAGAATTATCTAGAAAATACAAATGTCCGTCTGATGGATTAAATAAGTTATCAGAAGATGCGATGATAGAAATATCTCAAATAGAAAATTTTGAATTTGAGATGGAGAGCAAGATTAAATTACTCGATGTTGCAAAGCGCGATTATAATCAGAATGCACTAATACTGTCAGATATGCGCAAAAATGCAGCTAAAAACCTCGAGCATCTTATTAAAACAGAATTAGATTTACTACATATGTCTTCTTGCTCAGTACAAATAAATGTACTTTGTGACGCAAATAATATGAAAGAGTCCGGGATAGACAAGGTATCTTTTATGGTGTCAATGAATTACGGTCAAGACTTATCTCACATAGAAAAAGTCAGCTCTGGAGGAGAGATGTCTAGATTTATGCTAGCGCTGCAGTTAGTTTTATTTACACGATCTGGATGTGGTCCTGTAATAATATTTGATGAAATAGATACTGGCATAGGTGGCAAAGTTGCAGATAGTGTAGGAGAAAGACTAAGAGAATTATCAAACTCATGCAAGGTTATTGTTATCACTCACCAGCCTCAAGTAGCTTCTAAGGCATTCATGCAAATTGTAGTCGAAAAACATTCTGGTGAAGGTAAGGCCTTTAGCTCAGGACGTATATTAAATCACGAAGAAAGGGTACAAGAAGTAGCGCGAATGCTTTCTGGTAAATCCATCACACAAGAAGCAATCAATGCCGCAAAAACATACCTGATACTACCTACCGGAAAATGAGATAAATAGGTAATTTTGGGTCTACAAAAGAAGATTTATGCCACTTGCGATCCATACCACAAAAAGGAAACAATCATTCACTATTGGCTTTTAAGAAACACTGATAATTTTTTATTATCATTAAAGTCGTTTTTTTTGGATATACAAAGATATTTGGATTAACGTGGTTTAGCAAACTAAAGCATATATAGTCGATAAATGCTACAATCATTATTTAAAAAAACATCTATACAGAAAAATCAGGAGTCGCCTCAATTAAACTCCTTGAAGAATAATACTTGGTATCAAGATAGATATGAAAACGTACAAACTCAAAGAAATATTCTGCTTGTTATTGGTGTAATTTTTTCTATCGGTATTTTAGCTTCAACTATAGTTGTTGGTTATATTTCTACATCTAAGACTCTATTACCTTTTGTCGTACAGATTGAAGAAAATACCGGATATGCAAAAATAGTAAACCCAACAAATTCTAATCTTCTGAGTGCAAACGATGCTTTGGGCAAATATTTTATAAAAAAATATATATCTGCAAGAGAAACATATAATCCAGTAGATTTTGATTACAATCAAAGACAGCTAATTAGAGTATTATCAACTCCGGGAGTGTACAGAGAGTATTTTTCTTACATACGTAGACCAGACAATGATCCAAGAGCCTTATACGGACAAAAAAATACCACTTACATAAGATTTAAATCAATATCCAAGCTTAATGAGACTTATTTTATTAGATTTGCAATATACGAAACAACGGGAACACAGAGTGTGTTTGATAGAGTAGCAACAGTGACATTTCAATATATTGCTATGGAGCTGAGAGATGAAGAGAGGGATATAAATCCTGTAGGATTTCAAATAACTGGCTATAAGGTAGAAGATGACAAAGGTTAGGATTTATTGTTTTAGTATTTTTTTTACATTATTTTGCTTTGTTAGCGGTAATGTTGTTGCTTTTGATGAAGATTTGCCGATTACTCGGGATACACGCATTAAAACATATATATATAATAAAAATGAAGTTTATCTTCTGGTGCTCCATTTTGGATATCAATCGCATATTGAATTTGCGCAAGGAGAATCAGTACAAACAATCTCTGTTGGTGATACTTTTGCGTGGAAAATTACTCCGATGAGTAATAGGATATTTATTAGACCATTAGAAAAAAATATCAAAACTAACATGACCATCATTACTAACAAAAGAACTTATCAATTTGATTTGGTGGCAAAAGAATTGGAAGAAGGCGAAGAAGAGGATTTAGTGTATCAGGTTAAATTTTTCTATCCCAAAAAAACAGGTAATATAAATGTCACAGGATAGTAGTAACAATCAACCAAAAGCATCCTCTAATACTTTACCTAGAGTATATGCGGAATTATCAAGAATTGCATCAAATCCCAAGAAAAGCAAGGTTTTTATCTTAGCATTTCTTATAGTGTCGGGGTTTTTTGCATATAGAATGTTTACCCAAGAAGATGTAAAGGATACTAAAAAAAAGGCAGAGGTCGTAGAGCAGCCAAAGAAAGTGGTTACACCCCCTAAAGATATTAATTATACACAGGAGCTTACACCTCCAGAACTTGCGAAAATTACTGAATTAAAGGAAATTAAAAAAGATGAAGAGGGGGTGAAAGAGCAATTTAATATACCTTCAGTTAATACTGCTGTGCAGATTCCCGAGGAGATTACAAGACCTCCTGATGCCTCTTCAAATCCTCCTATTGTTAGTTCTCCAATTGCGACCCCCCAGAGTGGATCAGCTAATATCAATATACCAAAGAACGAGTTGAGCGACCAAGAGAAGCAAAAAAAGAAAAAAAAGCAGGAATCTGCTATAATGGTAGTTGAGGGAACCCCTAAAAAATCTGTAGAAACAATCGCAGAAGAGGCTACATATAAACTTAGGCAAAATATTGATCGTACATTAGGCAGAGGGAAGATTATAGATGCCGCAATAGAAACAGCTATCAACACTGATTTTTTATCTGATATTAGAGCCGTAGTTACACGAGATGTGTACTCAGAATCTGGTAAGGTAATTTTAATACCAAAAGGCTCAAGAGTACATGGAAATGCGAGTGCAACAATTGTAGGCTCTACAGCGAGAATAAATATTACCTGGGATAGATTAGATCTGCCGAACGGATTCTTTGTGAATCTTGCCAGTATAGGTGTTGATAATTTAGGGAGAGCTGGAGTACAAGGTAGGCTAGATCCAAAAATCAAGGAACAAGTTAGTGCAACTATTTTGAGTAGCGCTCTAAATATAGTATTTGCAGGAGCTATGGATAAACTAATCTCAAGCAGTTCTAATAATACTCTGATATACGATGGAGCCAATGTGATTGATGCTGTGAATGGAGTTTTTAACAATGCTACTATTACAAATAATTACGACAAGATGCTACAAATGTGCAATACAGCCAAAAACGCAGTGAGCAATACAACAAGTAATTTATATGGAGAAATTACTTCTCAATGCACATCAGCTTTATCTGGGGCAACTGATGTTACTAACGTACAAAATCTTTATAATAATTTAATTGCATCTGCAAATAGATCTGAATCTACTGCAGCTTCATCAGAAACAACCCGATCATCAACCGTCACACAAACCAAAACAGCTTCAATCAAAGCTATGACTGATTTTGCTAAAACAATAGATGATATAGTCAAAAAAAATACGGCACAGCCAAATATGACATTAGATCAGGGCGCGCAAATCAAGATATATGTTAATAAGGACTATGTATTCCCGAGGACAGCTATACAATCATCAAGATTACTACAATGAGTAAATTTGCTGCTCTAGAAACATATCTGCAGCCTTTTAGCGCTTTGTTCGAAGAAGATGGGGTTAACGAAATTATGGTAAATACACCAGGGGAGGCATGGATAGAAAAAAAAGGCGATCAGCGTAAAGAAATTTTACCAATGATTGATTTTGAGCATTTAATGGGGCTAGGTAGACTGGTAGCTCAGTCAACAAGTCAGACAGTATCAGAAGAGAGGCCTTTATTATCTGCAACCCTTCCTAACGGGTATCGTATACAAGTAGTTTTCCCTCCAGCATGCGAATCATCATCCGTGGTAATGGCTATCAGAAAAAGCAACCCAATGCAACTAACTCTAGATGATTACGAAAAAATGGGCGCTTTTACTCATACTGCTGTAGAAGAAGAGGAAGATCCTAATGATGCAATATTAAGTGAACATATACAGCAAAAGCAAATTAAGGATTTTTTGTATCATGCAATTCGATCTAAAAAAAATATCATTATTAGCGGAGGAACTTCTACTGGTAAAACTACATTTACGAATGCAGCACTAATTGCAATTCCAAGTCAGGAAAGACTAATTACTGTAGAAGATGCACGAGAAGTGCAATTGTCAAATCACCCTAACAGAGTGCATTTACTAGCTTCAAAAGGCGGGCAGGGTAGAGCCAAAGTCACCACTCAGGATCTAATTGAAGCATGTTTACGCTTGAGGCCAGATAGAATTATAGTAGGAGAGCTCAGGGGTAGTGAGGCATTTAGTTTCTTGAGAGCTATAAACACAGGTCACCCAGGCTCAATCTCAACCCTTCACGCCGATACTCCTGCTATGGCACTTGAGCAGCTTAAATTAATGGTGATGCAGGCTGGTCTTGGAATGCCTCCAGCTGAAATAAAAAAATATATCGAAGCAGTGATTGATGTGATAGTCCAGCTTAAAAGGGGTGCTGGAGGGGTGAGATATATTTCTTCTGTGTATTTCAAAGGAACTCAAAAGACGAAATCAGAAGAGGATCATTCGTCATGAAAGAATCAACTGAAAGATTAATCACTCAGCTTATACTACATTCTTTAATGCTTTTTTGCTTAATATGGCTAAGTGGCGCGGCGGTTTCCTATGTCACTGGTGAAAATGAGACTTTAGGCCCAGATTTAAATGCAATATTTCTAGTGTGGAAATGGGTGAATTGGCTTATCAATACATATTCTAGCATCAGTATTTTTGGATATCACCTAGAGTTTGGATATTTTAAAATCAAAATTTACTCCGCTCTGCTCTCTCCCTTTGTGATTGCTTTATATCCTTATATGCGTTACAGGGATAGAATATATGATATGAATTTTTTTATACCAAAAGAGAAAATTCACGGAGATGCTCATTGGGCCCAAGAATATAGTATCAAAAAAGCTGGACTCAGAGCTAAAACTGGCATGCTACTTGGTGTAGATAAGCGCGGCTATTATATTGCCGATGGATGGCAACATGCACTTCTTTTTGCTCCAACTGGATCTGGTAAGGGTGTTGGGTTTGTAATTCCTAACCTACTATTCTGGGATCATTCTGTAGTAGTACATGATATTAAACTGGAAAATTATGATCTTACATCCGGGTGGAGAGCATCTCAAGGACAAGAATGCTTCGTGTGGGAACCAGCAAATCCTGATGGTATATCTCATTGCTATAATCCTTTGGATTGGATTAGTAATAAGCCAGGACAAATGGTGGATGATGTGCAAAAAATCGCAAATCTCATTTTACCAAAACAAGATTTTTGGGAAAATGAAGCACGAAGTCTATTTCTTGGAGTGATTTTATATTTACTCGCCGACCCAAGCAAGCCAACATCATTTGGCGAAGCTGTTAGAACAATGAGAAACGATGATTTTGTTTATAATTTTGCCGTGGTAATGGATACGCTGGGGAACGAAATGCATCCGGTAGGATATATGAATCTATCCGCCTTTCTACAAAAGCCCGATAAAGAAAGAGGTTCTGTTGCATCCACTTTGAACTCTGCTATAGAGCTTTGGGCAAACCCTCTTATTGATTCAACGACAGCGAGATCAGATTTTAATATCATGGATTTAAAAAGAAAAAGAACAAGTATATATGTAGGACTGACTCCAGATAATATACAAAGATTACAAAAGTTGATGCAAATATTTTATCAACAATCCACGGAGTTTTTATGTAGAAAGATACCCAACCTAGAGCTAGAGCCTTACGGAGTCATGTTCTTGATGGACGAATTCCCCACTCTTGGTAAAATGGAGCAGTTTAAGGCCGGTATCGCTTATTTTAGGGGGTATAGAGTAAGATTATTTCTTATTACGCAGGATACTCAGCAGCTAAAGGGAATTTACGAGGATTCTGGCATGAATTCATTTCTCTCTAACTCTACATATAGAATCACATATGCTGCTAATAACTATGACACAGCCCAATTAATCTCCCAGCTTTGCGGCAATAAAACAGTGGAACAATCCTCGGTAAGTAAAAAGCTCTTAGAGCTTCCTACAGATCAATCCGTTAGTGTATCCTTAGCATCAAGGGCATTACTCCTCCCACAAGAGGTAATGCTTCTGCCAAGAGATCAGCAGATCTTGCTGATAGAATCCTCTCCTCCAATCAAATCTAAAAAAATCTTTTATTATGAAGATAAATTTTTTACCAAGAGACTTTTAAAGCCGGTCTTTGTCCCAACTCAAGAGCCATATGATCCAAGAAAAAAGAATCAGGATGCTATAGAGGCGGCACCAGATGATTCACAAGATAGCTAATAATAAATAAAGAACTCTCATCATTGACTGAGTTGGTATGATAACTCAGCATGTTGATCCCTATAAGTCTGACTGTATAAAAACCTTGCACAATTCATGAATTTATAATATGTTATTGCTTCTAAATATGGCGGATGTAGCTCAGTAGGTAGAGCATCAGTTTGTGGCACTGAGGGTCGCCGGTTCAAAACCGGTCATTCGCCCCACTTATCACTCCACTTATCATAAGTGTGATATATATACTTCGTTTGTCACCATAGCTTATGAGTGATTCAATGGTCGGTATAGCTTTAGTGACTTGGAAAAGTAAGGCCTATTATTAGCAATCAACATAATATTCAAATACAAATCCTTAGAGCCTTAGTGAGTTATTCTTTCTTGACTTTTTTCATGTTTTTGTGTACAAACGTAGCAATTTATCTTTTGAGGAATCTATTACATAGAATATCAACAACTATTATTGTATTCACAAAATAGCCTATTAAGTTAAATTTTAGTAATCAATGCGGGTCACATGAGTAACCAATCATCTTTTTTTTGCTCAAGCATGGTAAGACTAAGGAAAGTATTGTGGCCTATAGAGAGACAAGAGCTTACAAAATTTCTCTCTGTATCTTGTTTCATGTTTTGTATCTTATTCAATCAAAATATTTTAAGAATCCTAAAGGATAGTATAGTAATACCAGCAATTAGCGCTGAAGTTACAAGCTTTGCAAAGGTTTACTGCGTCACTCCTGCAGCTGCTTTTTTTGTAATTATTTATGCAAAAATGACAAATCACCTTACATTTGAAAAAATATATAATATATTACTCTGCTTTTTTATAGGATATTTTGCTATATTTGCTTTTGTAATATATCCTAATGTAAGTTATTTTCATATTGATATTCTACAGACAGAAAGATTGATGAGTCAATATCCTCACCTGAAGTGGTATATCGCACTTGGTGCATATTGGACTTATATCATATTTTATGTTCTGGCAGAATTATGGCCTAATATTTTTTATATATTATTATTTTGGCAATGTGCGAATCATATTACCACCACCGAAGAGGCAAAAAGATTTTATACACTTTTTTCTCTTATTGGAAATTCATCGCTAATTTTTGTTGGTCTGATAATGATGAATTTAGCATCTAGTAAATCGGTACTAAAGAGCTACTTCTTAGGAGCCGATGATAGGATTATATTAGTGCAATCGAGCATTACTATGGTGGTATTTTTTGGGGCGCTCTCTTCTTTTGTTATGAGGTATATTTTTACTACAATTGTAACAAATCCTGCACTTTACAAGGAGGCGAAATCAGAAAAGCCTCGAATGCCTAAACTTGGATTGATAGATAGTTTTAAATATATAGTCAGATCCAAATATCTATGGCTGATGCTAATATGTTCAGCAGCATTCGGTCTTTCGATGAATTTAGTTGAAGCGGTATGGAAAGATAGAATCAAAGAACTATATCCTACTGTAAATTCCTATGCAGAATTTAATAGTTTTGTTGTATTATGGACTGGTGTAGCAATTATACTAATGACTATAATCGGTAATAATCTGATGCGTTCTCATAGTTGGTTTGTTGCTGCAGTAATTACTCCGATTATTATACTCATTACCGGTACTATGTTTTTTATTTTGGTGATTTTTAATAATGAGATTGCTCATATGATGGATTATTGGATTATGATGAGCCCTCTTGCCCTAGCGGTTTCGCTAGGTGCCATTCAAAATATCCTTTCCAAAGGATCAAAATATTCTATATGGGATACATCAAGAGAGATGCTATATATACCTCTAGATGAAGAGCTGAAGACAAAAGGTAAGGCGGCGGTAGATGTTATAAGTTCTAAAATAGGGAAATCTTCTAGCGGACTCATACAAACATTTCTTTTTACCATTATTCCTACTGCATCTTATTCCTCAATCGCCCCGATGTTAATGATAATTTTTATTTTTGTGTGCATCTTATGGATATATGCATTGCGTAGCGTTTATCACGAATACACAAAAATACGCTAAGTATATGCAAATAATAATTGGCCAGTAATTCTTGCGATGATAATTGCAGGATAGATGATACCAGGATACTAAATAATATACATAATAAATATGTGATTTTTTAAGTCTATAAGACTATCAAAATATAATCAAGAATTGAACAAATGACAAAAAAAATAAATACATTAATAGAACACCTGCCTCTGATAATGATAGTAGTACTACTAGATCAAGCAACAAAATCTTTTTTTATATATCATGTTAAGGAGCAAATTGGCATGAGTATTAAAATTACAGATTTTTTTAGCATCGTTTATGCCTGGAATCATGGTATTAGTTTTGGCATATTTAGTAATTACTACCAGTATAGTAATTATATTTTTATTGCTGTGAATATATCAATCACAGCCTATCTCGTATATCTATTAACAGAAAGCCGGAGTCTAATAGAGCGTTTAGGTATTGCAATAATTTTAGGAGGATCTGTAGGTAATATAATAGATAGAATTTTTCGAGGAGCGGTTTTTGATTTTTTATATTTTCATTATAATGACTTAGGGTTTCCAGTTTTTAATTTAGCAGATTGTTTTATAAACATAGGAGTATTTCTGATTATAGTCCATTGTTTATTTAATATCAAAAAATCTAAATTATAGACTAATTTAAAAAGCGAATTTGTATAAGATGGCGCACCCGAGAGGAGTCGAACCCCTAACCTTATGATCCGTAGTCATATACTCTATCCAATTGAGCTACGGGTGCAGTCGGTGAGACTGAATTTATATATTCCGGTGAATATAATATATGAGCCTTGTTCTCCTTTGAGCCTGGCGCAAAATTCAAATTTCATAACTATAACTTATAGCATTCTATTTAAGAAAGCTAGAGCAGTTTATATATCATAATTTCATCTCTTTTACCAGTAATTATTTGGGAGGAGCTAGCGTTTTTCTAATATCTTTTTGAAGATATAGTGATGTATTTTGCTCTATATTAATTATGACATTCCTTTGATATAGATTTGCGGTCTCCTTATAGTATAGAGCAAAATGCAAGGACTATAGCAACAATAACCCCTATATGATAAGAATAATTTTTTCTATCATCATAGTTCCAAATATAGCAAATAAATAGAAAATAGAGTACCCAAAAATTTTAGGAGCGTATGTAATGCCTTGCTCTTTTTTGAGCTGTGCTACAAGTATAACAAAGTACAGGCTCAAAATTGTTGATATTACGCAATATATGATGCCATTTGTACCCCGAAAATATGGTAGCATCACGGCGATACTCATTAATAATGTATAATATATAATTTGATTTTTAGTGGCATTTACTCCTGATGTAATTGGCAGCATAGGGATATTGGCTTTTTTATAATCAGATGATTTATAAAGAGCAAGAGCCCAGAAATGAGGTGGCGTCCAGAGAAAAATGATAGCAAATAATATTATAGCGTCAAAATCAATTGAGCCAGTAGCAGAAGCCCATCCTATTACAGGAGGAAAAGCTCCCGATGCACCACCAATAACGATATTTTGGGCAGTAATGCGTTTGAGCCATACTGTGTAGATTAATGCATAAAATATTATAGACGTTAATAATAATAGACTTGAGAGTATATTTACGCAAACCGCCATACCCACTAAAGAAATAACACTTAAAAAAATCGAAAGTATAAGCGCGTCTGATTCTTCTACTACCCCTATTACTAGAGCCCGTTTTTGCGTGCGAGCCATAATAGAATCGATATCTTTTTCGTACCACATATTAAATGCTCCAGCTGCTCCAGCCCCGAGGGAAGTAAAAAGAATAGAGGCAAAAGCTGTAAAACAATGTATCCTTACAGGCGCAACGACTAATCCCGCAATAGCAGTAAATATCACGAGTGACATTACTCTGGGCTTAAGTAACGATAAATAATCAGCAATAGTAGATTCGGGCTTTGAATCTGATATACAATCTTTAGGAAAATCTATTATACCAGAATTATTAGTACTAATAGCCATTAATGAGTTTCATCTTTAATTATAGGACGAGTCGAAAAACTATGAAATGGAGGAGGTGACGATATAGTCCATTCAAGAGTCCTAGCACCTTCGCCCCAAGGATTATCTGGGCATGGTATTTTTTCTTTAAACGCTTTATATATTATGTATAAAAATAATATAATTGCAGCATTGGAGATATAGGCGCCAAAAGATGATACCATATTCCACCCCTCAAATGCATCGGGATAATCCGGTATCCTACGTGGCATACCTGCAAGTCCTAAAAAATGCTGTGGAAAAAATGTAATATTTACACCTACAAACGTTATATAAAAGTGTATTTTTCCCAGTGTTTCATTATACATGTAGCCCCACATTTTTCCAAACCAGTAATAGAACGCTGCATAAGCGCCAAATAAAGCCCCGAGTGACATTGTATAGTGGAAGTGAGCAACAACGTAGTAAGTATCGTGCAACACTCTATCTACTGAAGCATTAGCAAGTACTATTCCCGTTACTCCTCCTACTGTAAATAGTAAAATAAACCCAATACAAAACAGCATAGGAGTTTTAAATTCTATAGAGCCTCCCCACATTGTGGCAATCCAGCTAAAGATTTTGATGCCCGTAGGTACTCCAATAATCATAGTAGCCACACTAAAATATACAAGCGAGTTATATACAAGCCCTACGGTGAACATGTGATGCGCCCACACAATAAAACCCAAAAACCCTATACAAGACATTGCAGCAACCATCCCCAGGTAACCAAATACAGGTTTTTTTGAAAAAGTTGAAGTGACTTCGCTAATTACTCCAAATGCAGGTAGAATGACTATATACACTTCTGGATGCCCAAAAAACCAAAATAAGTGCTGGAATAGGACCGGATCTCCTCCTCCTGCTGGTATAAAAAAGGATGTGCCGAAATTTCTATCAAATAAGAGCATGGTAATCGCCCCGGCAAGTACCGGTAAAGCCAATATAAGTAAGAATGCAGTAATTAATATGGACCAGACAAATAGAGGCATTTTGAGCATGCTCATTCCAGGCGCCCTCATATTAAGTATCGTAGCAATAATATTAATAGAGCCAATGATGGATGATAAGCCGGTAAGATGCAGGCTAAAAATTGCAAGATCTACAGACATGCCAGGATGAGAATTTATTAAGCTCAGAGGTGGGTATAATGTCCATCCCGTACCAGCTCCTTCTCCTACTACAGATGATAGTAGTAACAAAATGAATGCTGGCACCATCAGCCAAAAACTTATATTATTCATTCTTGGGAACGCCATATCTGGAGCTCCTATCATAAGTGGCACAAACCAATTGCCGAAACCCCCAAACATCGCAGGCATTATCATAAAAAATACCATAATAATTGCATGCGCGGTAATCATTACATTATAGAATTGGTAATTATCACCAACTACGTCCATTGTAGTTGAACTGAGTTGCGCTCTGATTGCTACAGAAAATAACCCCCCCACTATTCCCCCTATAATAGAAAGAATAATGTACATAGTACCTATATCTTTATGATTTGTCGAAAACAGCCATCTACTCAACCCTCTTGGATGATGATCGTAATCGTTACTAGACATATCGCCTCATTATCATATTTATCAATTAATTATTTAATTAGTAATTTCTTAATGCAAAAATTGTTTTATTGCCTGCAAATTTCATCTTAGCAACCTCTAGCCATTTTTCAAATTCTTCTTTTGTAACAACTTCGATTACAATAGGCATAAAACCATGATTCACTCCGCATATCTCTGAACATTGCCCGTAATATACACCTTTTCTCAGAGCGTTGACATATGTTTCATTAATTCTACCAGGTACAGCATCTATTTTAAACCCAAAGCTTGGCACCGTAAAACTATGAATTACATCTGCAGCAGTGATTAAAAATCTTACTATCGTTTTTTCTGGAATCACAATCTTATTATCTACATCCAGTAATCTTTTTTGACCCGGTTGTAGTTTTGCTGAGTTAATCATATAGCTATCAAATGTGATTTGATCATGATCAGGATAGATATACGACCAGTACCACTGATGTCCAATTACTTTAATAGTAAATTCTGCTTGTTGAGCTTGCGTGTCTTTCTTCAGTAACTTAAAAGAAGGAACGGCGATAACGCATAATATGATCACTGGAATAATTGTCCATATGACTTCGATAAGAACATTGTGAGAAAATTGCGCAGGTACTGGGTTTCTTTTGTGATGAAACCTATAGCAAGTATAAGCAAGGAGAGATACAACGAATAATACTATTAAAGTAATAATAATTTGCATGAACCAATATACTTGTTCTATCTCTTCCATAATTTCAGTAGCTGGTTCTTGAAAATAGACTTGCCAGGGCTGAGGAGCGTCAGCAAGACTATATCCAGACACAATGATAATTAGGGTGGTAAATAAAAACTTCACAAATTAAATTTTGTTATTGATAATACCATTATATCAGTATAATTTTATGTTGTAAAAACCAAAGATGTTTTTAATATAATTATATATATTCGATAAGTTCTAGAGTGGCATCTATGCCCTTGATAATCATAAAATGCTACTGATGATGCGCCATATTGCTTATTCAGTATGTCGTTGATAGATAATTAAAATATATATATATATACTTTTTATTTATTGAATGCTATTGCAAGAATTGTTAAAGTAATATAGATTACGTCTCTAGCCTTAAAAAAGGGCATTCTTTGTATAATAATGCTTTTTGCCTTATTAATAATACGAGAGTGACTCTGACTTAAGCAAATAAATTTATACTATAATTGATAACTTAAAAATATGTACTAATAATGAGCTTACATAATAACAGCGCTAAATCAATAAATATTAATAACGAAGTTTCTTTGTCTCAATATATCACTACTCAGATTTGCCATGATCTTGCGGGTACAATAGGAGCACTTGGCAATGCACTCGAATTTACTGAATCAGCAAATGTCGAAATACGAGCTAAAGCATTAAATTTACTCAAATTAAGCGCAAGTGAATCTGCGAATAGATTAATTTTTTTCAGAAAGGCTTATGGATTAGGTCAGAATATTGGCGAGACACATTTAGAAGAGATTAAAACTATTGCTTCTAACTACTTAACACAGACAAAGATATCATTGCACTTTGATGAGCAATCTATTGCAAATACAGTAATATCACCGTCAATAGCCAGCTTAATATTATGCATGATACATCACTCATGTTTAAATTTAATCCACGGAGGAAGTATAAGAATTTTAGTCGAGAAGCCTGAGAATAAAACTGTGGTTTATGTAATAGCAGAAGGTAGGGGGTTGATAATTGATAATCAAAAAATAGATATAATTAATGACAATACCGCAGATTTTACAATGAAGGAAAAAAATTCTATCTCTATTTTTGCGAATAAGTTTGCCAAAAGCCTCAATGTTAAATTAACTAGTAATGTATCGCAAACAGATAAGATCGAATACATAATTAGTATTGATAATAATCTGCATACAAATCCTTAGAAGGCATAACAAATTTATGAAAAAAAGAATCGAGCGAGATTCATTCGGAGATATTGAGGTAGAAGATCGTTATTATTACGGGGCTCAAACTCAGAGATCTATAGGAAATTTTAAGATCGGCTCTGAAAAAATGCCAAAAGATCTTATAAAGGCGATGGCCATATTAAAAAAATGCGCAGCAAAGACTAATAATAAACTTGGTATTTTGAATGATAATTTATCAACTCATATAATACAAGCTGCTGATAGTATTATAGATGGAGAGTATGACGAGCATTTTCCTTTGGTAGTTTGGCAAACTGGCTCTGGTACTCAAACTAACATGAATGTAAATGAAGTAATATCCAATATTGCCTGCGAATCTATGGGGGGCATCAAAGGCACAAAGACGCCGGTGCATCCTAATGATCATGTAAATATGAGTCAGTCTTCTAATGATTCCTTTCCTACTGCAATGCATATTGCTACCTATAAAGCTACAATGGAAAAATTATTACCAGCTCTTGAGAATCTGATGACTCAATTGGTAAATAAAAGCACAGAGTGGATGCAGATCGTCAAAATTGGAAGGACTCACTTACAAGACGCAACTCCTGTAACATTAGGGCAAGAATTTTCAGGTTATGCAGCTCAAATAGCAAATGGTATTAATCGAGTAAACCAAGCATTAAAGAGCGTAATGTTTTTAGCGCAAGGCGGTACTGCTGTTGGTACTGGAATTAATAGCAAAAAGGCTTTTGCCGAGATTTTTGCTGAGGAAGTTTCTAAAGAGACAGGGGGAGCATTTCATACTGCTCCTAATAAATTTGAAGCGTTGGCAGCTAATGATGCAATGGTTGAATTTTCTGGGGCGTTAAATGTTCTTGCTGTAAGTTTGATGAAAATAGCTAATGATGTAAGGTTACTAGGCTCAGGTCCAAGATGCGGAATTGGAGAGTTAATATTACCAGAGAATGAGCCTGGCTCATCTATTATGCCAGGCAAAGTTAATCCAACACAATGTGAAGCAGTTACTATGGTATGCACTAGGGTAATGGGGAATCACATGACAATTACAATAGCGGGATCAAACGGCCACTTTGAATTAAATGTATTCAAACCAGTAATTATATATAGCCTATTGCAATCAATTGATTTACTTGCAGATTCATGCAATAGCTTTGCCAAAAATTGTATTGAGGGAACAAGGCCAAATCTAGAAAAAATAGAGCATAATACAAATGAGTCCTTAATGCTTGTGACCTGTTTGAACCCTCATATAGGTTATGACAAAGCGGCGCAAATTGCAAAAAAAGCTCACAAAGAAAATAAAACTTTAAGACAAGCTGGCATTGAACTTGATATACTAAGCGGAGAGGAGTTTGATCAAATAGTTAAGCCAGAAAATATGATAAAACCAGAGGAGTAAATGAAAGAAGTTTATGTAGTAGATGCTAAAAGAACGGCGGTAGGTAGTTTTTTAGGTTCGTTATCCGGGCTCAAGGGGCATGAATTAGGAAGTATTATTATCAATAATCTCATGGCATCTAATAAAATTCACTCAGAAGATTTGGACGAGGTTATTATTGGACAGGTATTAACTGCAGGTCAAGGGCAGAATCCTGCAAGGCAAGCAGCAGTCAATGCTGGTATAGATTTTGCAGTGCCTGCATATAATATAAACAAAGTATGCGGATCTGGACTCAAAGCAATCGCTTTAGCGTTCGATTCTATAGCTTTAGGTAGGGCAGATTTAATAATTGCTGGTGGACAGGAGTCAATGTCTAATTCTCTTCATGGAAGCCTTATTAGAAAAGGCAATAAAATGGGCGATATGAATATAAATGATCTGATGCTTAGCGACGGACTCATCGATGCATTCAATAAATATCACATGGGTATTACAGCCGAAAATGTAGCGCGAAAATATAATATATCAAGAAATAGCCAAGATGAATTTGCCTATAATTCCCAAGTAAAAGCAAGTAGGGCATCAAAAGCCGGTTATTTTAAAGCTGAAATAGTACCAGTCCCGATCAAAGTCAAAAAAGAAACTGCGAGTTTTCATGAGGACGAATTCATTAGACATGATTCTGACATAGCAGCTCTAACAAAATTAAAGCCTGCTTTTGATGCTTCTGGGACCGTAACTGCTGCCAATTCCTCAGGGATCAATGACGGCTCTGCGATGTTTTTACTGGCATCAGAAGAGGCTGTTAAAAAATATCACCTTACCCCTGTAGCAAAAATATTAAATCACGCAAGTGCTGGAGTAGATCCATCCATTATGGGCATTGGGCCCGCGACCGCAGTCAATAAGTTACTTTCTAAAACTTATTTTAATAAAAATCAGATAGAGATATTTGAATTGAATGAAGCTTTTGCAGCTCAGGCCATTGCTGTTAACACATTGCTAGAAATAGACCCTGCACGAGTTAATATATCAGGAGGAGCAATAGCAATAGGGCATCCTATCGGTGCAAGTGGAGCAAGAATAGCTGTAACTCTAGTGCATAACATGATCAGAGCTCGCGCAAAACATGGTGTAGCAGGTCTCTGCATAGGCGGCGGGATGGGTATTGCCATGAGTTTTGAGAGGTTGTAATATGCAAATGTTAAGTATATCGTTTACTAATAATATTATTAATTTGTACCTATCTCCTTATATAGGACCTACCTTGCTGTTTTATACACTATCCACTTTGATTGTCCTACAAAATTGGGATCACCAATATTTTCAAGAATTGTCCACATGCAGACTCACAAGAACAAAAATAGTATAATGAAGAATAAATTAGAAGACTCTATAAAGCCAGGCGCGCATCTAAAGTCAGAGCAACAATTTAAGTCGGCAGACTTCCCTGAATTGCAAAAAGAATTTATCAATAATTTTGCCCACGAGATTAGATCTCCACTCCAAGGAGTGCTTGGCTTTGTGTCTGTGCTCAAAGAAAATTGGCGATCTTTTGAAAAAGAAGAAATAGAGGAGCATCTAGCAATACTTGAAAATAGCTGCGTGTCTATGTTGTCGCTTACAAACAATCTACTAGATTACTCCAAATTTGAATCTGGTAAATTTTTACAAGAAGTTCATAGCTACAACATTGTTGATATTATCGATGAGGTACTACGAGATTTTCAAATACTGAGTTATAACAAAGAATGGAATATTACCCTCAATTACGAAGGAGATAAAAGTCAGTATGTCTCGATGTTTGATAAAACTCAAATTTCAAAAGTGATGAGAAATCTACTTTTTAATGCCGTAAAATATTCTTACGCCAAGAGTATAGAAATAAGCGTCAATTTATCTGATAAGCTATCTCAAAAAAGCCTAAACGATCATAGATACGCTATTATCAAAGTACGAGATTACGGTATAGGTATTCCAGAGGATGAGTTAGCTAAAATTTTTGATCTCTATACTCAGAGCTCTAATATTACTAAAAAAAATGACGGATCTGGCCTTGGATTGTTTATATCAAAGCAAATCATACACCAACATAAAGGTAAGATGTGGGCACAAAATAATCAGGATGGTCCAGGCGCTGCATTTTATTTTACACTCCCTTGTACTGATAGTATTTCAAGCGCTCCGAATATTGTTAAAGAAGAAAAAGAGAGGTATCAACTATCCCAAAATATTAGTTATACTAGCGATGTATGCACCTTATTTGTTGACGATGAGATATTGTGTCTTTTGTCATCCAAGATGATGTTAGAATCGGTAGGAATGAGTGTTGTTACCGCTGCTACAGGCAAAGAAGCTCTTGATTGCATTAAGGGTCAGAAATTCAATCTGATTATCCTGGATTTGATGTTAGAAGACATGCATGGTATAGAGATAATTAAGTATATTAGAGAATCTGTACTAAATCGGGACACTCCTATAATTGTACAAAGTGGCTTAGATTGCTCAGAAGATATGAATAAAGCAATGACAAGCGGTGCTTCCAGTTATATAATCAAACCATTTGGTAAGAATCAACTCTTACAAGAAGTGGAAAAACATGTTTATGAAGTAAGTTAATTATACGGAGATAGGATGAATAATGATTTTCAAATGAATGCAGAAATAGCAGACTTATTGAGGAAGTTAAAAGATACTAAATCTTTAAGTGAGCAAGAGACTATCTCTGCTGTAACAACAATTATGAAAGATATGGGTTACGATGATGAAACCTCAATGGAAGTAGCTCATACATTTGCACAAAAATCTAGTAACAATAATTCCTAATAATTGCATTAGTAATATGATTGGGTTACGAGTTATTTAATGCGGTTATTATTTAGTCATATTATACTTACTGACTTGAGAGTCAGATGAGACATAACGCAAGTTACTTATTAGTAAAATTTTTTTTAGACCATTTTTTGATGATAGGGTTTGGTAAATTGGAATAAGCTCTGTTGGCGAATTCTCGAGTAATTCAAATTGCTGACCTGTATGATCTGAATATTATACTTTTGGCATTTTATGCAACTACTATGTAGCAGCCGGAATGCTATCTTTTGATTGCTTTAGGATGAATTCTACATATCTCATTAAAGCTATAGCAAATCAATTAGATGAGCTAGTACTCTCTTGGTATTATAATGGTATTGACCCTCAATTATTCATAAGTACTTCGTATAAGCTCGTATCAAGAGCCTGTTTTATCGATCGTTTAGTTTTTTTAGGTAAATAAGTGATCTCTTTTTTTTACGCAAATTAGTGGTCTTTTTTATATTAGCAATGACAGTAGCACGTAAAATATACAAAACATTCAATCTAGAACGCAAAATAGATGCCCAAATATACCTAAGATAAACCAACTAAATCTAGTGCCTAAAAAACCCAAACCCCTATCACTACTGGCTTAGCGGGCCTTACTTTTTAAAAAAGCGCGGAAGTCTAGAGGATAGTTTTGGAATTTAAACAACGACGCCCAAAAAGTTCGGCGCTTAAAAAATGGCGGATAGGGTGGGATTCGAACCCACGGTACGGTTGCCCGCACGCCGGTTTTCAAGACCGGTTCCTTAAACCGCTCGGACACCTATCCGAGAGAGTTTATACCAAAAAAAAAAGCACCGCGCAAGTAGTAAGTTACATTTTGCAATATTTCTGAGGGGCAAGAATGAGATTTCTTTAAAACACTACAAAGTTACAAAGTTTGCGTTTATATCAAAACTCTACTTTGGCACCTACAACTACCACAAAGCCTTTATGAGAGGGTGGTTTTTCTGCCGTGGGATCCATATACTTACCTTTTGCAAGAAAATAAGCCACTTCAGCATATGGCTTTAATCCTGGAGCCATTTTATAATCTGTGCCAATAGTTACAGCTTTGATCTTATTATTTTTATGAGAACTTGCGATATATGCAATGCTCGCAGATATCTTCTCCCACTTGTATCGTGTACTGAAACCATAAATTTTTGTGCCTTTATTTAATTCATCTTTTTGCGTGAGAGAATTTAAATGATCAGCATAAGATGTAGCAAAAGAGATATTTTTATAGTCAAGCTGAGCTCCAATATTATATGTTTTAAGATATCCAAAATCATGATCTACACTCGCCACGACATTCTTCTTTTTTTCTGCAACGACTTTCCCGGTTTCTCCTACTGCCGAAAGTTTGATTTTCACATCTTCTGTCAGTTCTTTGTTGTAAGTAAGGCCTGCAGCGATACCATTTTTTACATAGAAATGATATTTAGAATATACCGGCGAATGTTGCACTGAGGAATCATATACTCCTGCATATCCAACATTTGATGTATCTGGTATATAGCTTAAACCCATGCGTAGTCCATAAGCCTCCGGTGTATAATATGTAACTTTTCTTGAGTATTCTACTTTTCCAGAAGATCTAAGTTTTTGATCCAAGAAGTTAGAAAAACCAGTCACATAAGGCACTTGGCGGTTTTCTTCGGAGGTAGGATCTGGCTTGGCCCAACTATCCCAGTCTCCTCCAGGTCCTGCAGCGATGGAGTAGGGGGTAATTCTCATAGAAGAAGCTGGGCTTTTAGCACTACCCATCTCAAGTCTTCCATAATCTCCTTCCATAAATAAACAAGATTGAAATGCTCTAGAGGATTTTGTGGTAGTTTCTATACCTAATTTGGCGCCGTATACAAAACCATCTTCTAGAGTATTTGTTGCTTCTAAGCCCAAAAAAGCAGTAGTGGCAAAAGCAAAATCCTTATGGTTTTTGCTTATTCTATCCACTCTTTTACCTGCTGCAGTGGAAACTTTTTTAGGGCCATTAGTACTGATGGATCCGGCTCTGAAGTCAAAAGCTCCTTTAAGCTTTACTTCTACATCCGTTGTAGCAGTAGCGATTAAAGCTGGGCTTAACAAAAACAATAGGGGAAATAATTTATTTATTTTCATATAAAATAACCTCGGGAAAAAATAATGGAACAGCTCAAGAGGCGTATATTAGGAGCGTGAAAATTAACTCCTAATAATATATTGAAGACAAGATTATGCCTTTTCTTCGCCTATAACTTTATTATATTCTTTACTTAGTCCAGTAATGGAATACATCCAAATCAGAACTATAATAATAAATATAATTCCAAAGTAAGGTGTTGCCTGAGAGAAGTCAACATGGAATATCATAAAAGTTAGAGATTGAATTAAACCTCCCCCTGATTTACCAAGTCTACCGCCCACAACATCAACTGCAGCCTTGCCTTTAGTTTTTAATTCGTCGTCCAGAGGTATGTAAGCCATCTCTTTCGTGGAGTCAAATAAGGAATATTTTACAGATTTACTTAAAACATTTTGAATTGTTCCGATTGCAACCCCGAGCGCAAGTGGAGAGGATATCAGTAATCCATTTGCTAATAATGCGATTTGATTATCAAATAATACGAAAGCAAAAAAGGCAACCCCTGTGATTAGTATCATCACCGGAGTCAACATAGCCGCAGTCTTCCATGATACACATCTCAATATATTACTACCAACTATCATAAATGATATTGCTCCTATACCTTGCCAAAACTGGAAGTTACCCATAAAAGCAGTATAAGATTCAGCTGTAGGATATAATAATTTAATCTTTGCCTTCCACACGCCTTCAACAAGATTTATTGAAACGCCGTACGCAAAAACTAAAATTGCAATATAGCCAAGATATCTAGATGAAAATATTAGTTTTAAACTATCTAACATCCCAAGTTTTATCTTCTTTTTCTTTTTAGATGATCCATCTACTTCAGGAGAATAGTATTTTGGATCCGTAAGAACATATTTCTGCATCCACCAATATATTACGCCTAGCAAAATAGTTGCTACAATTGACACAGATAGTACGAATTCAAATCCCATATTACCAGAAGATTTTGCACTTTCGTCTCCTAAGGATACACCTAGAACATAACCCGTTAAAATAAGGCCAAAATTCCCAAGCATACCAAACATTGAGTAAAATCTTTTAGCTTCACTAGTTTTCGTAATTTGGTTAGCAAACTGCCAGAAAAGCAAGGATACCATTATACTACCCCATAATTCTGCTACTGTATAAAATGAAGCAAAAGTCCACTTACCTGCAATTTTAATAAACCATTTAAAATTTGGATAATTTTGCACCATTTCTTCGATGATCTGAGCATTAGGATGAAAGCTATCAGGGCTAGGATATAGTACGAATGCAAAAAACGTAAAATATGTAGCAAAGGCACCAATAATAGTATAGAATACATTCTGAGGGGTCATAATATTACAAAGATTTGCATATATGACCATAGCAATCACAGCTGATGGCAAAACAACATAAGTTTTTAGGAAACTAATCGACTCCGCGCCTATATGAGTTACAACAAATCCATCTTTAATGGATCTGAGCATAGAATAATTAAACAAAATTAAGAACATCATCATGGCCATGGGAATAAATTTCTTTAACTCATCTCTCTCAATTGGCCAAATTATCATTCTTAAAGAGGAGAGGTACCCAGTATTTTTGCTATTATCAGGCATATTTGTATATTAATTTTTATTGAAGATTAGGATACAAGCTGTTTATCAAATAAAGCTCAATCTGTCAATAACAAAGATTGCCCTGTACCAGAAGCGCTGAGACATTAACATTTTTTCATTATCTATCTATATTGCTCATTCTAACTGCAACCCATCCTTTGTCGACTAAGGTTTCATCTATTGCAAATCCAAGATTTTTAAATTTATAGATGATATCATCAAGTTGATTTTCCAAAAAACCCGAAAGAATAAGATGGCCATTTATAGTAAGCAGACTTGCAAAATCCTCGGCCATTTCAATTATTGGATCCGATAAAATGTTCGCTATAATCAAATCAACTTTTTTGCGGTAATGGTTTTTATCAATCTCTGTATAAAAATCTAAAGACACATTGTTTTCTAGAGCATTTCCCTTTGCAACCTCCACTGCAACTGGATCAATATCTACAGCTATAACTTTAGATTTAGGCCATAGTTTTTTAGAAGCAAAAGCCAAGATTCCTGTTCCGCACCCCATATCAACTACATAAGAGGGCAGGATTTTCGAGCTTGAGATAAGAGTTAAGCATAAATATGTAGTTGGATGTTCTCCAGTACCAAAAGCTCTTCCTGGATTAATATAAACTGGAATCATATCTTGTACATCTAAATGATTAGAGAGCATGTGAGACACAAAGAAACGCCCCGCAATAATAGGCTTCATATTTGCTTGTACTATACTTACCCAATCTTGCTCTTTCTCTAAGGAGATCACAATATTGCCTATCCTATGTTCTGCAGTTAAATATTCTATTGTGGTTTTATCAGGCGCTTTGTCAAAAAAGCAAATATAGTCCCATAAATCTTCTGAATTATGCTCTATAGTCTTCGAAGACACTTCTGAGGATGAAATAGCTGCGGCAAGTTCTTCGAATATCAAATCAAGAGCTTGAAGATTTTTAAACTGAGTTCTCAGCGCCATTTTCCATAAATTTGTAGACGATTTAAATGGATTACTATCTGATTCTTCTTGCATATATTACCCTCATTTGATACAGTGTATTCATTTATTGAACCTGATTAGAATTATGAACAAAGCCCTTATTGCGTATTTTATATTGTTAGTCGCTTTTGTAACCAGCGCTAAAGAAACTCAAGAAAACGTACCAACTCCATCAGGGATTCAGCGTACCACCTCCGGATCCAGCAAAGCTCCCAATAAGCAAAAAACTCTAGAATCTGATTATCAAGAAATCGTAGATGATTACAAGGCTTATCTATCTACCGTGCCTCAAAATGTCCAAAATGAGATCAGAGAATTCAGAACTGCGGTTGCAAAAATTCAAAAACGCAAAAAAGAACTATACAAGAAACTGAGCAACGAAGCACAGGAATATCTCAAAACAGAGGAAGGTTATAGAAGAAAACTTCCAATAAAATCATATAAAGATGCTATTATGAATCAAAAAATTCCTATACAAGCCGAGCAAAGTAATACGAGTGCACGATAAAAGATTTTGCACTAATATTATCTGGGCCTGAATATCTATTTTTAGGTAATGAATCTCCTCCCTTATGTTACTACAGTGCTTAATACCAATTACTACATTATGATGTAGAAGTAATTGCTGTTTGAACTTTCTTAGGAGATCATCTTATTTGATACGCTGCAACATTTACTTAAGTCAGATGTATCACTAAATAATACTACATTTTTTAACTAATGAATGGGCTTATAAGTGTCAATAAAAAAATCATCAGAAGATTGCCCAAGAGATTTTACTAAAATATCTTCAATCCGAGAGTCTTTATCAGAGATATTGGCACATTACTTCTCTATCCTAAGTGGAGCAGACCCTGATGTAGGATTATACGATAAAGTGATAGCAGAAGTAGAATATGTATTAATAAGCGAAACATTAAAATACACAGCAAATAATCAACTTAAAGCTTCTGCAATATTAGGCATTAATCGCAATACACTACGCAAGAAATTACAGAATCACTTAAATCATGAAAACAACATTCAATAGATTAATTAGTAGAGTAGGTCTTTTGGGTGGTCTCGACCTTATAATACTATTGATTTCGGCCTCAACATTTTTTTTAATTTGTTATACAATTTATTCATCTTTGTATTACAGCAATTTTACTGAGGTAATCACACTTCTTCTTGTAGATTTAATTTTTATATTAGCATTAATAGTATTTTGCACTAGGAAGTTTTTATCTTGGATATTTCAGGGTAATTCAAATTTTAGACTAAGATCTAGGATTATCCTTATGTTTAGTATCATAGCTGCTATACCCACTATTTTAGTATCAAGTTTTTCTGTTTTTATATTTAGCCTCGGATTGCAAGGTTGGTTTGATAAAGAGGTTTCTACGGCTGTCAATCAATCAGCTAAGGTAGCAGAAGTATATGTGAGTCAAAATACATTACAATTGCGAGAATCATTAATCACTATGGCTCATGATATCAACTCTTTGCATTTTGAATTAATGAGAAATGGACTTTTGCCGAGGATACTTTCTGCTCATACTGAGATGCGAGGTATCACTGAAGCTTTGATTTTTGACCGTAGCTCTCATGCAATAATAGCTCAAACCGCACTGAGTTTCGGCCTAACTTTATGGGCACTTCCTCAATATATTTTTGAGAAAGCAGATAACGGGGATATTATTGAAATTGACAATGACCCCGGTAAGCTAAAAATGCTTATTAAGCTACCAGATTTTCCAGGAGATACATATCTTATGATTGGTAAATTAGTGGACGAAGAAACCGCTAATTATATAGACCAAACACACGGAGCAGCTGCAAAATATTTAAAACTCATGCAAAAAAAAACTTCATTCCAGGTTAGTCTTGGATTTGCTTTTTTGATCATCTCGAGTATTCTTGTGCTCTCGACAATAGGTGTAGGCTCTTATTTTGCGAGCAATATAATCAGCCCAATCAGAAAATTAGTAGATGCCATAGAAAATGTCCATTCAGGGGATTTATCGGTGCAAATAAATTACTCATCTCGCAAAGAAGACGAGCTTGTAATTCTTACCAAGGCATTCAATAAAATGATAAAAAGACTCGATATCCAGCAAAAAGATCTTGCTATTGCACATAGAGCAATGGCATGGAATGATGTTGCAAGAAGGGTAGCGCATGAAATTAAGAATCCTTTGACACCTATAGCCCTATCCGCAGAGAGATTATCAAAAAAATTTGCACCAAAGATCAATAATGACCCTGAATTTGTAATGTATATTGGTATTATCAAAAGGCACACTCAGGATATCCAGAAAATCATCACCTCATTTGCAGATTTTGCAAAAATGCCATCTCCAATCTTTGAGGTTAAGGATATTGTATCTATCATCAGACAAATTATTGAATCTAGGCAAATTATCAATGAAAGCATTAAATATAGCATAAAGACCGATGTTACCCGCATAGATTTTATGTGCGACATTACCCAAATGCATCAACTTATGATCAATATATTCAAAAATGCCGAAGAGGCTCTAGAGAGATGCCCGCTAGATCAAAAAAACATTGATACATATATTCATCTTAAAGGCGATGAAATGGTTATTATAATTCAAGATAATGGCACGGGCTTTCCAGACAGATTAATAGATAAAGTAACGGAATCATATATTACTACAAGCTCGAATGGCATGGGGTTAGGTCTCTCAATAGCAAAAAAAATTATTTACGATCATGGAGGTGAATTATTAATCAGTAATTTACAAAATCAGGGCGCATGTGTAGAATTAATCTTTAACATAAAAACGCTATTATCAAAAATTAAGAAATAACGCATAAAAATTAAAATAGTAATTTATGTGCAATATCTGTTGCAAAAATGTATATTGTGCATTGATTTATAATCACGACATGATTAATCTAATATCTTATGAAGAAATTAATTCTAAGATTATTGTTGTCAAGCGAAGGAAATCAAAAAAGTAAAAAATTATGGCATTAGATGTTCTTGTTGTAGAAGATGAAACAGATATACGAGATTTAATATGTATGATTCTGAAAGAAGAAGGGTTTAGCCCCAGAGGTGCTGCAAATAGCCAGCAAGTTTTTAATCTCATTTCAGATAAGGTACCAAATGCTATTGTTTTAGATATTTGGCTGCAAGGGAGTGATTTAGACGGACTCGGGATATTAGAGCTCGTAAAAAAAAGATACCCATTAATGCCAGTAATTATCATTAGCGGCCACGGCACTATTGAAACGGCAGTATCTGCAATAAAAATGGGGGCGTACGATTATATTGAAAAACCCTTTACTCATGAAAAACTAATTATAGTCCTAAAAAGAGCATGCGAGGCCGCAAAGTTAAAAAGAGAGAATATAGACTTAAAGGCTAAGGTGATTGACCGCACTGAGATGATAGGGCATTCTCAGGCAGTGACTAAACTCAGGACAGAAATTGAGCGCGCTGCATCTTCTGCTGGTAGGGTTTTAATTACAGGGCAAGTAGGTACCGGAAAAGAACTGGCAGCAAGGCTTCTGCATAAAAAATCTAAAAGATCTCATTCTCCTTTTATAGTCTTTAGTCCAACAGGGCTGTCTTCGGATAAGATAATGCAAGAATTATTTGGAGAGACAGAAAGAGGGGACTTTAACCACTCCTTCGCAAAGAGGCATAGCGTACTAGAAGCAGCTAATTCTGGCACATTATTTATAGATGAAGTCACTGATTTACCTCTGTTAGTACAGACTAAGTTTTTAAAATTTATTCAAGATCAGATATTTGAAAAGCCTTTTAGTAATAAAAAAATTCAGCTAGATATTAGAATAATAGTAGCCAGCAGTAAGAATATTGAATCTATTATTCAGCAAGAAAAATTTCGAGAAGATTTATATCATAGGCTCAAAGTGATGCATATCAAAGTGCCAAAATTATCAGAAAGAAAAGAGGACGTACAGCATATTGTAGAATATTTTGTGAAGCAATTATCTAAATTTTCGGGACTAAAGGAGCGCGAGTTCTCTGATGAAGCCGTGGCTGCTCTACAAGCATATAATTGGCCAGGTAACATTAGGCAATTAAGGAATGTTGTAGAATGGACATTGATTATGAATCCATCATCCAATGACCCTAGAGCAACGATTAAAGCAGACATGCTTCCTGCAGAAATTACTAATAATTGCATGACGATGATTCATAAACCAGAGTCAAATTTAGACATGATGTCTATGCCATTAAGAGAGGCAAGGGAGGTATTTGAGAGGCAATATTTAACTGCTCAAATGAGTAGATTCAACAATAATATCTCAAAAACTTCAACTTTTGTAGGAATGGAGAGATCTGCTCTACATAGAAAGCTGAAATTACTGAATATTCATTCTGGGGTATTGAAACTAGAGGAGGATTTAATGCATGAAGATTCAGAGGAGATGAGTGCATAATAATATACGTAGTAATACCCGAATCAGTATTAAGCGCTTCTTGTGCAATACAACGTATATCACTTGCTTTGAGTCTACATGCATGAAGAATTTTATTTTGAGTATTTATGAATATATATCTAATAAATTTGATGCAAAAACTTATGTTTAATAATATGATGCTATCACCAACTAAAACACTAACGAAAAACAAGGACTAATTATGTTTACATCTAATAATTTTATCAATATGCGAACAGCATCATTATATTATGGGGCCAAGGTATTACTAGCCGTATCCTTACTTGCCTGCTCGGCTCAGGTTTCTTTGCCAACTCAGCCAGTGCCTGTTACAATGCAGACTGTAGCAGTGATATTAATAGCTTTAATGTATGCACCACGAGAAGCTTGCACAATTCTTGGCTCCTATATTATCTTCGGTGCAGCAGGCGCGCCAATTTTTGCGAGTTATGGCTATGGAGTCTCAAAACTATTAGGCCCTACTGGAGGATATTTAATAGGAATGTTTGTTGGAGGGGTAGCCACTTCTTATGTCCGTACAAAATATGCAATTAGGTTACATAAATTCAGTAACTCTATATTTCTTGCTATGATATGCCAGGTCGGGATTTATTTATTTGGAGTTCCTGTTTTAGCTAATTATATAGGATTTAGCGCAGCTATTTATTATGGATTTGTAGTGTTTATTCCAAGTGGAATTATCAAATCAATAATATTGTCAGTAGTGCTGAGCTTTTTATATGACAAAAATAGTTAATATAATAATATTGTGTTTACTTGCTTCATGCTCCGACAAAGATAGTAAAGTTTCTGAAAAATTAAATGCCGAAATATCGAGCTATATATTAGAATCTAAGAGTAAGGGAGCAGAAATAAAGCTGAAGGAGAAATTCGGCTCAAAACTCATTGGTTTAAAGTTAAACAGAATAGACTTGAGTGGAGTAGATTTGAGTGGCTTAGATTTATCTAAGTCGGATCTTGCATGGTCCAATTTATCAAATGTGCAATTAGTGGGCACCAAATTAACGCTTGCTAATTGTAGTCACATTGTATTTGATGGTGCTAATATAGATGATATTGCTGGATCAGATGCGTTGTTTGAGGAGTGTAGCTTTAAAAATTCTCGTATTAGTAACTCTTCTTTCAAGGGAAGTAATTTTGATGGCTCGGTATTTCAGAAGACTATAGTATCTAATAGTATATTTAATAATACTTCTTTTGATTCTACGCAGATATCAGAGACAAAATTCAATACAAATTTATTCAGTGGCTCTAATTTTAGAAAAAGCAATATTAGTAATTCTACCTTTAACAAAGATAATCTGTACGGAGTGACAATCTCGGGCTCTATGTCCAATATTGATCTAGATCATGTGTTTTTAGAGTCCTCTGATATGTCAGGTTTGGTGGTTTATAAACTGAAAGCGCAAGATTCTAATTTCGCTAGTGTATTTATGCTCAACATATCCATTGATGATAGTGTATTTTTGGGATGCGATCTTACAGGCTCGTATTTTTATGAAGCTCTGATGAATATAGTGCGTTTCGAGGGCTCGTCTCTTGATGGGGCCGGAATCAGAGATTCTACACTACGCAATGTTTCCTTTATTAACTCCAGTATGATGAATGCATCTATGAATAATTTGGACGCAAATCATATTGATTTTGAAAATTTGCGGCTTAATAACATCAAGCTTGGTAATGCCAAAATTTCAAATTCCAAGTTTCAGATTGTAAGTATGAATAAATCAGATTTCCGAGATGTGAGGGCGATAAACTGGGCAGCTGAGGGTCTGGAGCTATCTGGGTCGGATATTACATCCTTTCAGTGTAATAACTGCAATATCACTAGATCTGATTTTAGTAGATCTAGGCTTGCTCACTCTAGTTTCGACTCAAGCAACTTATCTGATATAGATTTTACTCAACTTGTTATCTCAGATCTCAAAATCAATAAATCCAAACTAGAAAAAATTACCTTTAATTTTGGTCAAATTACAAACTCCATCTCTACCGATTCTATATTTATAGATGTTGGAGCGCAAAAAAATATAGCTTTTGGAAACATTAATGTAGATGCGTTCGAGGGGTTTAAGCCTATATCAGACCTATCTAAGTTGGATCAATCGGGGGATTACAGTTTTTATAATTTCTCTGGGCTTTCTATCAGAGATAGCAAATTCGACAATGCAAATTTTAGAGGAACAATATTTAAAAACTCTGACCTTAGTAGTTCAATCTTTAAAAATTCAGATATGAGAAATGCGGAATTTAAAGATGCAAATTTGACCAATGCATCATTTAGGCAATGTAGGTTTTTTAAAAATAATATGAAAGGAGCTACGATTGATAATACATCATTTGACAATTCAAATATGCGCTTTATAGATTTTCGATCCTCGAAGATTAAATCTTATTCTGCCAAAGAAGCTTTATTAGATAACGTAATAGGGGATTTCACAATATCGCAAGATGTATCAGGTCCGCCCTCGGAAAAACCTTAATTGCGGTAAATTTATATTCAATATATTGTTTAGTGAGGAATATTAGTAAGGTATATTAGCCAACCAGCATCTGGGTTAATGCTCCAATTATACTAATAGCCATTTTTAAATGCATATATTCTCGCGCAGTTGCATTTAAATTTTGCTCTATTGGGTAAGGCGCGCGACTTAAAACAAATAAAGCATGTAAATACCTGTCCTGATCAGTTTTTTTATTATCATTGTGCATAGTGCTTAGTAAATCAGAAATCGGTAACCCATCTAGGATACCACGATCAGAAAGTTGATTTGGGTGTAGGTGGCTATTAACAAACCCTGGTGTTACAAAAAATTTGCACTTGTAAAAGTTCTCATGAGATAGAGAACTAGTAATTAGAGACTTGATAAATCCTTCTTTACTAAATAAAGTTTTATTGATAAAGTTGCTTTTATAACTTTAAAAGGGGTGGTTTATGGCTCAAAGAGGCATAGTGTTTGATATGGATTATACGCTAATTCATCCGATTATAAAATTTAGTGATGTTTTTGAGAATTTTTTTAAGGTACCTCACGATTCAGTATCAGAAGCTTGGTTAGGTACTATTTACAAGGAACCTTTAGCAAAGGGAGTTGATATTGTACGTAATACCTTTCCGGGTATAGAAGAAGTGCAAGAAAAAGCTGCGGCATTTGGTTTAGAATGGGCAAAAGCACATGAGATATATCCAGGCTGTGTAGAGTTTTTGAGTGCTTTAAAGTCTAATCCTAAGTATAAGATTGGTTTACTCACTAATGGTCCTTCAGACTTTCAAAGAGTAATATTGGAGCATTTAGATTTAAGTAAATATTTTGATGTTATAGTGGTATCAGGCGATGAGGATGTTGGTATCAGAAAACCTAATCTGGATGTGTTTAGAATTATGGCCACTAAAATGCAACTTCCTCCAGAGTCTTTGTTTATGGTAGGTGATACAAAAGAAAAAGAGATATTGCCAGCATTGGAGTTAGGTTGGGGAGCTCTTTGGATTAAGCCTGATTCTGTTACACGTGAAGGTGAGGAAATTGTTAGCTGGGAAAATTTACTTTCAACTTCTCACTCAATGCCAAACGACCCCCTATCGATAAGCTGGGCAAGTATACATGTGGAACCTAGAGTTGGTGGCGAAGCAAGTGATGCATCAGGCATTTTAGAATAATATTTATTAATGATCAAATTTTTTATTTTATGATCTGTACAGGAGATACTATGGATTTTGAATATAATTACATAAAGAAGCATTTTGGTGGAAATCTTGCTCTTGGAACTCAACAAATGCTACAAAATAAGTTGCGCGCTAATCCAAAAAGTTTTTTGGATTATATTATATATTAAACAGAAGATATAGGAGTAAGGCGTCATAAAGTTCACAATAAATGACTATAAAATATAGAGCGATTGGAAGGGATGCGATATAGTCATTATAAATTCAAATAGCCTTATAAATATATAAGAGTAAAAAAAACTTGCAAATATGTAGATTTTTTTTTAATCTAGGGCAGATGGCAGAGAATTTTTACACATAATCACATAATTCAAATACCCAATCCAATAATATTTGATGAACTTCCAAGGGAAACGAATCCGTCTATTGGATTTAGGTTGTAAATATTACTTTGCTCGAAATGTTAATTTATTTGTGATATTTTTATGAAACTTTGGCAACAGGTTGTTTTTGCTCTAATTTTAGGTACTATATTTGGTATATTTTTACCTGACTATGCGGGGTATGTAAAACCTCTAGGGACTTTATTTTTAAGAATGATAAAGATGGTAATAGTGCCTATGATATTTTTTTCGCTTGTATCTGGTATTACTAGTATGAGCGACCCCTCTTCGCTTGGAAGAGTGGGACTAAAGGCAACTATCGCATTTCTTGCTACAACATGTTGCGCTGTATTATTTGGCTTATTAGTTGCAGTAGTGATGCAGCCTGGAAAGGGTGTGCATATAGACTTCGGTCAAAATGCCAATAAAATTGTGCAAAAGTTTTATCTCGAAGAGTTCTTGATAGAAATTATACCAGAAAATATAATTCAAGCATTCGCAGAAAACAATATTTTGCAGGTAGTGTTTTTCGCAATATTTACCGGGGTATGCATAAATAATTTAGGCTCCTCTGTGTCCCCTATAAGAACTTTTTGTCATTCGGCTTCAAAGTTAGTCCTCAGAATGATTAGTATTGTGATCTTACTATCCCCATATGGAGCCTTTGGTCTAATTTCATGGATCGTTGCTTCGCAGGGAATAGGGGCGATTCTTGCTCTTTCAAAATTAGTAGGAGCCGTAGTAATCGCAATGTTAATACAATACGGTATTTTTGGGTTTATGATTGCATTGACTTGCGGTCTTTCCCCTATACCATTTTACAAAAAAAGCTTGCAATATCAGCTGATTGCATTATCCACAAGCTCAAGCAAAGCATCTCTTGCCACAACTATGGAAGTATGTAAAGAGGAGTTAGGGGTTTCTGATTCAAGTGCATCTTTTATCTTGCCTTTAGGAGCCGCGATTAATATGGACGGGCTTGCTATAAATCTTGGGCTTACTACCATTTTTTTCGCACAAGTAGCAGGGGTAGATTTATCATATGCCGATTATATTATGATAATCATAACTGCAACACTTGGTTCCATAGGAGGCGCTGGAATACCTGGTGCATCCCTTATTATGTTGCCTATGGTGTTATCTTCTGTTAGTCTGCCTATTGAAGGGGTTGCTATTTTAGCAGGCATAGATAGAATTCTTGATGCTTTAAGAACTACTATTAATATTACTGGTGATGCAACAATTACTTTAATGATCGATTATAGCGAGGGGACATTTGATAAGGAGAAATACTATTCATAGGAGTTTGTGCGCAAGCTTCATATCGTTTTATATATTATTTGGATATTTGCATATTGCCACAGGAGCTTCAATCAGAATCGCTTCTGGGACGACTAATGGTTCTTATTATCCAGTAGCCCTTCAGATCTGTGATTTAATTAATAAGCATAATGCAATGACCAAGTGTGAGGTTGTGATTTCTAGCGGAGCAATTCACAATGTAGCTTTGTTGCAAGCAGAAACAGTGGATTTTGCTATAGTACAGTCTGATTTTTGTGTTGATGCCATTAATGCTACCGGTATCTTTTCTGGAGAAACCCCATTTAGAGATTTTCGATTTGTACTTTCCTTGTTTAATGAACATCTTACTATCATTGCAAAAGACGATAGTTCTTTGGTAACTTTTAGTGATTTTTCAGGGAGAAAAATAGGATTAAATCTTAATGGCTCTGGTACTAAAACAGGACTAATGACCTTATTTAAATATTTTAATTTTCTTGAGAGTCCTAGGATTATACATGTGCAAGAAGAGGATATGGTCCAGAAATTATGTGATGGCAATGTAGAGGCGATAGCATTATTTACCGGACATCCTAGCATATTAGTGAACGATATAGCTAATGCATGTAACGTTGAATTTATTTCTGTAGATCCTATTAAGCTAGATAATATTACTGCTATGAATCCTTTGTATAAAAGCTCTATACTTAGCCCCAATTCTTATAATAATATCTCTCATGCAGTAAATACAATATCTGCTAGAAGTATCGTTGTCACAAGTGCGAAGGTGGAGCAAAACAAAGTAGATATTCTGACCAATACCATAAAAAAATATTTTGAAGATTTCCAAAAATCATACCCACTCCTTGAAAATCTCACAAAAAAAGAAGTATTTGAATCCCAGTATTATAATCTGCCTTCATATTAATAATATGTCTTCATAGTTCAAATAAATCTATTATAATATACTCAAAAGCTAGGAGATTATGATAATTTATCCTAAATCAATGAACAGAATATCCAGAATATTTTATTACGAATCCACGGCAACTCATTGCAGGACCGAACAATTAAAAAAGGCTACAGTGCGGTGGAAACTATATCGCTTGTAGTTATCACTAGGATCATTAGGTAGTGCAATGCAAAATAAAAATCACCTCTCTTTAGTCATCTGGATTGTGGTACTAATAGCGATCGGAGGCGGGATTGGCTCTTTCACCAAGCCAGAGATTAGTACTTGGTATAGCACATTAAACCGCTCAACCCTTACGCCTCCAAATTATGTATTCCCAGTTACCTGGACTATTTTATACGGCATTATTGGCGCTTGTGGATGGGTCATTTGGCGAGAGGAATCATTTCCCAGACTCAGCATTATCAAAACCTTATACGTGACCCAGCTTATCTTAAATTGGAGCTGGACGCCTTTATTTTTTCATTATCACTTCACCGGATTTGCCCTGATAGTTTTGGTTATTATGGATATTCTGGTCTGTACGCTAATTTGTCTAGCTTACCAAAAAATTAGAGCAGTATCGCTACTGATGCTTCCATATTTATTTTGGATTCTCTTTGCCAGCTACTTAAACTTTTACATATGGCAATATAATTAATGGTATTAGGTGGAATATGGGGCAGATTTTTCCAGGAATTTGGGAGTATGCACTAGCCTATTACTGTAGTTTATAGTATGTTTTTATGCAATGCCTTAGATATTTGTAGAAAAAATAATAAAGTAGTTGCTTTTCTGGAATAAATTCATTATTTTATGCCCAATATTATGTTATTCATTTTTGCGCATAACTTCTTGATTAGGAATACAATTATTCCCTATCTAGGGGATGGCCCATTATAGAATAAGCATTGCGCAGCTACTAAGGAGTTAATTAATGCCAACAAATAATCAATTAGTGAGATTTGGACGTAAGTCTAAAATCAAGAAATCAAAATCACCTTCTCTTGAAGGGAATCCATTTGCAAAAGGTGTTTGTGTAGTCGTCAAGACTATCGCTCCAAAAAAACCTAACTCGGCTCTGAGAAAAATGGCTAGGGTTAGGCTTACTAATGGCAATTATGTAAATGCTTATATTCCAGGAGAGGGGCATAATCTACAAGAACACTCCGCTGTACTTGTAAGAGGAGGTAGAGTAAGAGATTTACCTGGTGTGAGGTACCATATTGTGCGCGGCGCATATGATACACAAGGAGTAAAAAATCGTAAACAAGCACGTTCTAAATATGGCGCAAAACGCCCTAAATAAATAGAGGAGAGATATGTCAAGACGTCATCGCGCAGAAAAACGCGCAGTAGTACCAGATGTAAAATTTGGATCAGAAAATTTAGCTAGATTTATCAATAAGGTCATGTCTCGCGGCAAAAGATCAATTGCTGAAAGTATAATATACGGAGCATTTGACAAAATAGAAAAAAAGCACAAAACAGCTCCATTTGATATATTTAACGAAGCAATCAAAAATGTTAGACCTTCTTTAGAAGTTTCTTCAGTGAGGGTAGGGGGTGCGAATTATCAAGTACCTTGTGTTGTTGATCAGGATAGATCCTTTGCACTTGCTGCAAGATGGATTATCAAGGCAACATTATCGAGATCTGAGCTTACTATGCAAGATAAACTTGCCGGAGAGCTTTTTGATGCAGCTAGCAACAAAGGAGGATCAGTTAAGAAAAAAGAAGATACTCACAAGATGGCAGAAGCAAATAAGGCATTTGCTCACCTGGGATCAAAAAAAATAAAGAATTCAAATGACAAGTAAAGACACCCCCCTTCAGGATATTAGAAATATTGGTATCTGCGCTCATATTGACGCTGGTAAAACTACTACAACAGAGAGGATATTATACTATACTGGGAAGTCTCATAAAATTGGCGAAGTACACGAAGGTGGCGCTACTATGGATTGGATGGAACAAGAGCAAGAGAGGGGTATTACAATTACCTCCGCTGCGACAACATGTTTTTGGAATGACAAGAGAATTAATATTATAGATACCCCAGGACACGTAGATTTTACGATTGAAGTTGAGAGGTCATTAAGAGTTTTAGATGGCGCAGTAGCTGTTTTTGACGGCGTCGCAGGAGTAGAGCCTCAGTCTGAAACTGTATGGAGACAAGCTGATAAATATAAAGTGCCTCGTATGTGCTTTGTGAATAAAATGGATAGAATGGGAGCCAATTTCTTCAGATGCGTTAGTATGATAGTCGATAGACTTGGCGCTAAGCCTTTAGTCACTCAGCTGCCGGTTGGTTTGGAGGATCAGTTCAAGGGTATAATAGATTTAGTTAAAATGAAGTCTATTATTTGGAAAGATGAGAGTTTAGGAGCTGCTTTTTCTTATGAAGATATACCCGCTGATATGGAAGCCGAAGCTGCAGAATATAGGGCTATGCTTTTAGATCTAGCAGTAGAATCCGATGACTCAATGATGGAAAAATATCTAAGCGGAGAAGATTTAACTGAGGAAGAGATAATATCATGCATTAGAAAAGGCACTATCACTGGAATGTTTGTGCCGATTTTATGTGGCAGCGCATTTAAGAATAAAGGAGTCCAGCCTCTTCTTGATGCGGTAGTAAATTACTTGCCATCTCCTTTGGATGTAGGATCTATCAAAGGCATAGATGCTAAAACAGAGAACGTATGCGAGCGTGAGTGTAACGCCTCTGATCCTTTTTCCGCTCTTGCATTTAAAGTAATGAATGACCCATTCGTTGGGACTCTAACTTTTGTGAGAATTTATTCTGGTAAGCTTTCTTCGGGTAGTTCTGTATTAAATACGGTTAAAGATTCGAAAGAAAGAGTTGGTCGAATACTTTTGATGCATGCAAATGATAGAGAAGATCTAAAATCAGCAAGCGCTGGCTCAATTGTTGCTATCGCAGGCCTTAAAAACACTACTACTGGAGATACGCTTTCAGATCAGGATAATCCAATTATTTTAGAAAAAATGGAATTTCCAGAGCCAGTAATTGAATTAGCAGTAGAGCCTAAATCTACTCCAGACCAAGAAAGAATGTCTCTGGCTTTACAGAAACTTGCGGCTGAAGATCCATCATTTAGAATATCTTCTGATCATGAGACCGGACAAACGGTTATTAAAGGCATGGGCGAGTTACATCTGGAGATTATAATAGACCGTATGCGCAGAGAATTTAAGGTCGAAGCCAACGTTGGAGCCCCTCAGGTTGCTTACAGAGAGACCATTACTAAGAAGACTGAAATTGATTTTACTCATAAAAAACAATCTGGAGGCGCGGGGCAATTCGCAAGAATTAAGTTGATATTTGAGCCATTAGAGCCAGGATCCGGTTTTATCTTTGAGAGTAAAATAGTCGGAGGAGCAGTGCCTAGAGAATTTATTCCAGGAGTACAGAAAGGGTTGCAAAGCGTGAAAGATACCGGAATTGTTGCTGGATATCCATTGATTGACTTCAAAGCCACTCTTGTCGATGGAGCATTTCACGATGTAGATTCGAGTGTACTTGCATTTGAGATAGCAGCTAAAGGTGCTTTTAGAGAAGGGATGCCAAAAGCTGATCCTAAAATCCTGGAGCCTATTATGACTGTAGAAGTTGTCACGCCTGATGAGTATATGGGAGATATTATAGGGGATCTTAACAGTAGAAGAGGCCAGATGCAAAATATGGAACCACGTGGGAACGCACAAGTAATTTGTTCTCACGTACCTCTTGCTGAGATGTTTGGCTATGTTAATACCCTTAGGTCTCTTTCCCAAGGTAGAGCCCAATATTCTATGATGTTTGCCCATTATAGTCAGGTGCCTGCCCATGTTGCAGAGATTATTAAAGGCAAGAAGTAATCTAAAAGCATTATGTATGTATTTAGTCCCTATTGCCTTGAGATATTTAGAGATTTTATTAAAGAATCATCATACCACATTTTAAAGTTTAACAATTAATAAAGAGTAACAATTATGGCTAAGGATAAATTTGAAAGAAATAAGCCGCACTGTA